>JAEDEY010000002.1 GCA_016293065.1 Bacteroidales bacterium | reverse complement strand
TCTTTATTTGCCCGAGGGAGATCCCCTCATCTTTATTTGCCCGAGGGAGATCCCCTCGGGCGGGGTTATACTATATACTATCTGTCGGCCCAGTATGACCATATGTGCAGCTTCGATGTTCCAAACCTCTTCAGGTACTTGTCGACTCGCTTCCCGAACTCGGCACGAACGGCCCTCAATTGCAGGCGATATTCCTGTTCTTCGCGCTCGGTGGCTTCCCTTACTATCTGATCGTTAGCGCTATATGGATAATTCGCCCACCTAATAAATACTCGGCCATCTGTGCTCCACGAATCTTTAATAATGTACATTGTTTCGCCATCTTTCGGCTCTCTAACCTGCTCCATGTTGTGCGCGATAAAATGCTCTTCAAGCAACTTTTTGTCATTACAAAGCTCCTTATAGTAGTCATACTCCGGCCCCTCATCCCTGAAACAGAAATCGTTCTCAATCCTCGGTTTTTCGAAGAGATAAACACCTTCAGGGAAGCGGATCCCCGTGGAAAAACGACTCTTATAGTATTCAAGATCTCCCCTCTTCTCGCCATATTCGATGACTACCTTCTGACCGCCTATTGCGGTATTTGGATACCCGCCACTGTTCCGCCTGGTGCCACTGTTCCGCCTATTGCTACTATTGCTACTATTGCTACTATTGCGAGCCGGTACGGTGTCGCTTTCACTGACTGCCGCCCCTGCTGCCTTCAGCGCTTCAACGATAATATCCTTCTTTGTTGCCTGGAATATCCACCCCGCGCCACAGGATAGACGGGCATTGAATCGGCCACCATTTGCCCGCAATACGTCAGCAAACGGGCGAGTATCCCCGATCACTGCAATAGCCTTTTCCGAATACTTGCAGACTGTCACCGCTGTTTGTGTCTCTTCCTCATTCCCTGGGGTCTCTTCCTCGGTGTCCTCGGTGTCCTCGGCTCCTCGGCTCTCTTCTTCCTCTTCCTCCTCTTCCTTGCAAGCTTTCAGAATGTCGTTGTACTCCTCTTCTGACAGGGAGCCCGACACAACGCTGAACCCCTCGGGGAAATCGTCACAGTCCTGAATCATTGGTTCGGGGTCGCTTTCATCCTCATGGATCGCCCTCATGACCTCACAAAGCTCCGAATAGCTGTCATAGTCCTTCAGCGCGAGCCACTCGCCCGACAGGGAGCCGGCATTGTATTTTGCCCAGGTGCCGACATAGATACGTGGATTTTTCATAACTGATAAAAATTAAGATTTAACAATATTTGGAACCCCGCCCCGGTGTCGCTCCGGGCGCTCTGTTCCTCTCTGGGGAAACGGGGTTAGATGATCATCCTTTGAATCTCTTTGTCACTCTTTCCTCGAATCATTTCGAAGCTTAAATACTTGCTGTCCTTCAATGAAGGGATACCCTTTATAACGTTCTTAATATCGGAATCATCCAGTACATATCCGTATCCAATATTCCAGTAACTTTGCGTCAAATCGGGGTCCGTTTCAGTGAGCCTGAAATAGTGCCTACGCAAGAATGACGGATTGACCAATATATAAGCGAGTTTCCGAATATCAAGGTATTGCCCCGGGTCCTTCACCTTCACTGACAAAATGATTCTTTCCTTTCCGCTCCTGGCACGAACGGCAGCACCAACCAGAACCGAAATACCTACTCGATATCCCTGTTTTTCCGCTGCCGATACTATCGACAGTAATTTTGCGGACTCCTCCGCAACGGTGTGGCCTTTTACAGTCCCGTCAGTGGTGCAATTATAGGCTATATTGATAACCTTCGAATTGCTGAACTTTTGGCGCTCCTTGCGGATCATGCAATTCGGAACCCCTTTCAGGTAGTTCGCAACGTTCGGAACGTGACCTACAACACCGTTACACTGTCTCGACCTAATTTCCGTGCCTGCCTTATTGGACCCTTGGACCCTTACCGCCTGAATGCGTGACAGGTTCTCGGAATCTCCATATTTCAGATAATGATCAGCCGTTTCAAAATCGGGCGTACCTTTGAAGCCGTTTTTATCTGGGATATTACTCCTTAATTCGGCATTTTTGAAAACTTTGTTAGTTTCCCTATTCAGTGAAGCGCTAAACTCCTGAATGCTGTTATAGACTCTTATAATATCGTGGTTCATAGTATTTATAGTATTTAATGGAGCGGGGATCACCCCGTTTTTTTAATAGGGCAGGGATTCCGCCCCTTTTTTTATGGAGCGAGTCCCCGCCCCTGTTCATTATGCTGACAAAACTTTCAAGGCCTTGAAATACCTGTTACCCATGTCACCATTATATGCTCCGATCAGCTGCCTGATATCGTCATTTTCCATTCCTCGGATCACCTCAGATTCAAGCGCGGAAGAAATTCCGAATACCGATACATATTTTGCAATACGCTTGATATTGCGATATCCGAGAACAAGATACATTCCCGCAGCGGCTGAAGCTTTCCTCATTTCATGGACAAAATCAACCAATTCAGCGTCACCATTACTGCAGGACTCTTCGATCTTGTCACAATAGTCAATACTTTCAATACTGAACCTATTCAGTGTAGCCTCATCGATCTTCATTCGACCATTAAATTCAATCGTGGCACCATGACCGCAAGTATTGCCCGCTGCAATACAACGGAATTTGTCATGAGCCTTCACAACGCCACATGGAAAGGTAAAATATCCCGATTCAAGGGCATTATTCAGGATAATAAGGGCTTCAGGGCAGCTCGCGTCGATTTCATCCAACATGAACAAACCACCATTTTTGAAGGCCTTATAAAATTCAGTCTCATGGTAACGGCCGCCAGCATCAATAAACCCTTCGATCTTATATTCCTGGGTGATCGTGCTACAATAGTAGAAATCAAGCCCGAGGGCCTCGGCAACCTGTCCTGCCAAAACATTCTTTCCTGAACCGGCAGGGCCATACATATAGACGGCATCACCCATTGCAACCTTCTTCAGGATAATATCAAATTTCGGGTGCAGGATTTTATCTTTCATCTTGTTTTCGCTCCCATCGGGCAACGTGATCACGTGTTCAACCCTTTGAGGGACTTGATTAGCAAGAATTTCAGCAATGGCAGCATTGACTTGTTCCATCACCTTATTCGTTACGTTTTGTTCGATTCCACTGAACAAACCCGCAAGAGCGGACATAGGATCAGCAAAACCAGGAGCACTCGGTGCACCTTGTGCCGGTGCTGCCGTTGCTGAAGCGGCTTTTTTGGCGGCAGCGGCATCCCTTATTTGAGCAAATTCTGTCGTTCCCTCTTCTGCAACCTTGCCGAATCGGTTCTCAATCTCGACCACCGAATCGGTATAAGTTCCCGCATTCAGTTTAGAGAATTTCAGGAATCCGAAACGATTCCCGACAGGGGCGGTTCCATCATTCCAGGCGGTAACGAATGATCCCATGAAATATTGGCCGTTCTCCTCTATGATACCGGCCTTTTTGCTATCGACATAGCATTTTTTGCAATAACTCATAAGATAACTTAAAATTAATGGTTTTAACTTATTTTTTGGTTCCCGGGGCAGGGCTCGAACCTGCACAGTACCGCCAGCGTTCCGGGAATAGGGGATTATACTACCATATAATCACTAAATGCCATAGGAGCATATTTTGCGACTATTGCGTCAATCTTAATTGCGTCAGCATCGCTGACAACCATTTCCATTTTGTCATTACATGTAATATTGATTCCGTTTGCAACCAATATTTCTAACAGTTTGCTGTTATCCGTGTAAATTGTTTTCATGACTCGATATTGTTTTAGATTTATTTAATATTTACCACAGTTCAGAAGTAATAACCGACTTTTCAACGGCAATTGATTCCTGATTGAACATCTTTTTAAGGTTGCCGACCAGGTCCCTGATTTGGTTATCCTGTGCAAATAATATTTCTATCCTCAAACTCTTTTCAGTTACAAATGTGCCGTTTTCGTGCTTATATAATCCAGTGGCTTCAAAAATGGTTGCCCCGTCAAAATCTGCCTTCAGAAGATTTTCAACAATTTTGTACGCTTCAACTGTGGCGATCTTCTGGCTCTTGGTGTCCTTATCATTAAGACCGAGATAAAGAGTAAATTTGTAGTCCATAACTTAAATATTGATGATTGGTTTTACTTTCTCGATTCAGGGGTCATCCCTTCATCTGATACAAAGGTACACCATTTTTGAAAAAAAACAAACAAAATCACAACGAAATATCAGAATTTTGAGTTATCCGACCCCTGAAGGCCTTATAAGGTTTGTCGTCCGTGATGAAACTTTGATTTTTGGCGGGAAGGGGTTTTAGCCGGTCTCCAGGCACTCCGGGATCTCCGGGACACTCCGGGGATATACCTATATATATAGGGGTTTTTCGGGCCGGTTCTGCCCTGTTTCGGGCTGGTTCGGGGTATTGCTGGAATCCCTGAGGGGATCACCCTGAACCAGCACCACCAGAGGACAGGACAGGACAGGACACCACCACCACCACTGGCAGCACTCCGGGAACTGCAACCACCGATCACCCCTTATGACACCCCGAAGGTAATTTAGAATCTTTATAAATTAGATTTTGCGTAAGTAGTTGAGTGTTAGAGAGTTAGGAATAAAATAGCAGGTGATATTTTATTCGACATTTTCGTAACTAATTGATTATCAATGAGTTACAAAAATTTAGGGTCGAGTTTCGGGGGATATTCAGCTGATACACAAACGTAACTAATTGACTATCAAGGGGTTACGGGGGTATAAAAAATCCGAGCCGAAAAGGTGGTGCAACCTCTCCAAATTTTTTTTGAAATGCTCTCTGTAACTTATTGATACTAAATGAGTTACTAACTACTTGATAATCAATGACTTATATCCGTGATATATTGGTATGAATCGGTTAATAGGGGTGTATAAATATCTATATTGATTATCAATAAGTTATGTAATTATAGTTTATAAATACTTATATAATGTATGATAATTATATATTTAATGTATAAATATTAGTAATATAAATAATTGAATATTAATAAGTTATGTATGATGTATGAAATTACGCAAAATATATAACACGGCTATTAAAAATTTTATATAGGGAATAAAAAACGTAAGTAGTTGATAGAGAGAGGGGTAGAAAAAGGAGAAAAAGATATAATAAGGGCATTTTTTGGGGCTATCGTACATTTTTTATTGAACTGAAGACATAATGGCTCTCACGGCTCTACAAGGGCGATTGTATATGGGTGGGCATTTCAACCGAAGAGAAAAAGGCAGGAAGAATTAGTAGTTGGCGAAGTTAACGGATAACCACACTTTTAACTTGGGGTCGGATTTCCCTAAACCGAGAAGAGGGAGAAAAAGGCTTCAGAAGGCAATATGGAAGGGAAAAAGACCTGTGTTGCAATGTGATTTTGTTAACTCGGAAAATAAACTAAAACTCTTTAGATTTTCAATCGGTCTGAAAATAAATTCAACCAAAATAAAGCATTGAAAATTAAGCATTTGAGTTGATTTGGTTGAAATTTGTTCAAAAATTTTCAACCGAGGTCATTTTTAGTGTATGATTGGTGTATGATTCGGTGTTTTTGTGCATGTACTTACAAACTATATCACGGAAAAACGATGATTTTGTGTAAGCACGGATTAACTGAAATTATTATGATATATTGTATTGCAAATCAACCGAAAAACGCTATATTTGCGAAGAAATGGGGTGGAAAGCCCTCATTTGGGGCAAAAAACCTCCCATTTGGGGCGGAAAACCTCCCATTTGGCATATTTACTTTAGTTATTATGGATATTTCAAGGAAATTGGCCATTGAGTTCCAAGATGGGACCATACGGCAGTTCGCAACCATCACGGAAGCGGCACAATGTATCGGAGTCAGCGTTGCTGCTGTCTCGAAAGCTATCGTAAACGGGAAGGATTCAGTCAAAGGATGCAAAATCAGGGGATTGAACAACCGAATGTTTGTTGTCAGGCACCGACCTGAAGACCCGTTTGTGATATGTAGATTGACACCGTTCGGAGTTCTCAAGCCTTTGGGATCATCCGAACAGAATGAGAAGACGGGTATTGATCCGTATGACTGTTATATGTGTAAGGAAATCATAGAGACGAAGACGTTCTCTATGTCGGTATCGCAGAGGGCGACCTGCGACATGAGGAGAGGTCAAGGAGCAGTAGTCAAGGAGCAGTTATGAAAAGTCAAGAAATCAATATATTCGGACTCCGTGTACGCCATATCCAGGGGTTCGATGGGAAATACGGCATCAGCAGCGAGGGAGATGTCATCAATTTGCACGGGGAGTATCTTCTGAAGGCACATAGGGGCACTTATGTTTATCTGGGCAGGAAATGGTTCCGCATAGATTACCTTGTGGCAAGGGCATTCGTCCCTAATATCAAGATGTGTAAGGAGCTGAAGCACAAGGACGGGGATAAGCTGAACAACAGGGCGGATAACCTTGAGTGGACTGACGAGGTGCAGCTTTCCCGTTACGGATTCGGCAGACCGAAGGTAGCGGTGCAGTGCATGGACAAGGATTACCATATTATAAAGGTCTATCCAAGCGTCAATTCGGCTGCGAAGGAGTTGGGGTTGCACCAGCCTAATATCACCCGTGCCGCCCGTCATGGTGGCAGGTGTGGAGGATACTATTGGAGTATGGTTTTGGGATATGGGGAAGAGGGGAAGTAGTGGCGATAGCCATAGCAGGAGCAAGGCTCTCTATGTCGGTAGCCATGGCAGGGGCAAGGGTCTCCTTTATGTCCTCACCAACCGGCTCACAGGGGAGCGGAGGGTCTGCCATACACAGACCGAGTGTGCTGCCGTCATCGGAGTGAGCCGCCAGGCAGTATCGTTCGCTTTGGTTCATGGCAGGAACAGGGTGGGCAATTGGTATGTGGAGTGTCCTCCGAGGGTATATATGTATTTGTGCGAGAGGGGAGACGAGGTAGGTATCGGTGTTGCCGTGGAGGGTGCCGAGTCCTCCGATGTGATAGTATCGAGCCGTATTGATGTGAGCGAGGAGTTCTACAGGAAGAGGTATGACATGATGCTCACGGATAACTTCTTTGTTGCATTGTTTGGGAAAGATTAGATAGGTAAGAATCAATTTCGTTAAGTCATTTAAGAATCAATTTCGTCAAGTTATGAAAGTAAGAATCAAGAAGACCAATGAGAAGGCGGTAGTGCCTTACAAGAACTATGCAGAGGACTTCTGCTATGATGTAGTAGCCACGAGTGAGGAGGAAGTTGCTCCGAACGTGTGGAAATACGGGATAGGATTGGCGTTTGAGATTGATGAGAAGCGGTGGATTAAGGTCATTGAGTATCCGATGCAGGAGCGGTTCAAGCTCCTTACTGAAGCGGTATATAGTATCGACTTCCGTCCTCGGAGCAGTGTTTGGAAGACCGGAATGGTCTTGAGCAATAGTGTCGGGACGATTGACAAAAAAGCTGCTTAAATTTTTAGTATTTTGGCGTATAATTCGCATCTTTGCATAAAATATTTTCTATATGAAAGAATTAGTATGCAAATATTGCGGACGAACATTCAAGGTTAAAGATTCACGTGCAAATGCCGTTTTCTGTTCACGAGAATGTTATCGCAAATCGAGATGCGGACACGAGCAAGTCACTTGCATTGAATGTGGTTGTAGTTTTGAAGCAAAGCGCTCGCAAAAGAGAAAATTTTGTTCCAAGAAATGCTACCAGTCGTATTATGACAAGAAAGGGTATTATTGGAATAAGAAAGATAGAGTTCGCGTGATATGTGAAAATTGTGGGAAAGAAGAATTTGTCACAAAAAGCAGAGCGAAACGCTACCGATATTGCTCAAAAAAATGCGAGGCTATTGCAAGAACAAAACCTAAAGAGAAATTGAAATTGGTAGATAAGGTTTGTCCTATATGCAAGTCTCATTTCTCCGTTAAGCCGAGTCACGCAGAGAGAAGAATTTGTTGTTCTAAAAAATGCGCGTATGAATACAAACGAGAACTAAGCAGAGGAGATAAAAATCCAAATTACAGAGGATATATCATAGAAGATGGAGTGCGCCGAAAAAGTTACGAAAGATATAAGGACGCACATCAGCGGATAGTGAGGGATTTTTTGGGGATTACTATAAAACATCCTTACCATATCCACCATAAGGATGCGAACCCATCTAATAATGATTTATCCAATTTGGTAGTCTTGCCCGCTCACGTTCACATGTTGATACATAGATGGTTTGGGAATATCCTTCTTAATGCCGTAAGTCATGGCCGTATAAATAGAGAGGAGTTCTTTTCTCTATGCACGCAAGAGCAATCCGAATTATACCGAAATATTATAGATTTAGACATAACGAGTCAAGTCGTCGTAAAACAGGGTGAATTGCTGGAAAATCCAGAGGTGGACAATCAGCAGCCAAGCATATATAGAAATATTTATGAAGGTTCAACGACTAACAGCCGAGACTTAACGGATAATGCCGAAGTCAGTAACGCTGACACGAGTGCCCTGCCTTTCGTTAGCGAAAGTGAAGATATAGTCTGAACTGCACAAATAACCGAAAAATAAAAGTGCAGAATTATAGGATAAAGAGCCTATAAGATAACAAATTGAGACGAACTATACCGAGGGGAGGTATCTGCTGTCTTTTACCATGTTTTTCCGAATATGCCTCGTTACAAGGTCGGAGACCGCATAGGGCAGATCAAGCTCGGGTTCACCCTGCCGATTGAGTTTGAGGAGGTGGATGACTTGGGTGACACGGAGCGAGGTAACGGAGGTTACGGAAGCACGGGTCGATAACTTATTTTTGCAAAAATAAAAAATTAGATTATTTTTGCCGAGTGCCGTTGCCTGGGGCACCCGAGAGAGATACAGCGTTTCTCATGCTCTCGCAGGCACCCGAGTTTCGTATTCGGGGAGAGCAGGGGAAACGCTTTTTATTATACCGATATGAAATATGATGTAATAGTTGACTACCTTGTTGAGACCGTTGGTGCTGCCTGCACAGGTCTTGGTGACGGGGATAATTCGGTAAGCAAGGGTAAGGAAGCCACCATGTGTGACTTTTTTGAGCGGTATATAAGCGGTAGGGAGTGGGATGATAAGCGCATCAATCAGTACATCTTGGTAGCCGAAGGGGACATTCCGTACATATACAACGGGAAATACTATGAGCGAGCAGGCGAGATTGACTTGCGTTCCATAGTGAAGAGAGTGATGGAGAAGATTGGCATCGGAGTGGTTTATCGTCAGAACAGCCACATCAAGATTGCCCATGAGTGCTTGGAGTCGCTGATATGTAATCCGCAGGGTCAGTTCAATCCTGACCGTAGATACATAGTATTCACGAACGGTGTCTTGGACTCGGAGGAGAACAGGATGTTGAGTTTCAGTCCCGACTACGTTACCGATATAGTATTGGATTTCCCTTACAAGAAGGATTTTCGTCTGCCGTTATGGGATGGGTTCGTGAAGGCTACTATCCCGGATGACGGGATGAGGGTTGCGTTGCAGATGTTCACGGGAGGTTTTCTCATTGACCGCAACCGATTCAAGATTGAGTACATCTGTTACCTTGTCGGAGGTGGATGCAACGGTAAATCGGTACTGACGGGAGCGATAGCGGGTGTTTTCGGCAAGAACTTGGTCAGCGCCTATAGTCCCGAGCAGTTGTTCAAGAGTTCACAGAGCATGTACTACTTGGCTGACATCAGCGGAAAATTAGCCAATATCTGCGATGATATGAGCAACAAGGATGTCTCGGGAGGTGATTTCAAGTTGTTGGTTTCAGGAGCGCAGTTCCCTGCCCGTTTCCCTTGGGGAAGGCCGTTCATTGTGACGAGGGTGCCGTTGTTGTTGTGCAATGTGAACGACATCCCTCCGACCACGGATGACAGCAATGGTCATTTCAGGAGGCAGTTGCCGATTATCTGTCCCAATCAGATTAAGGAGAAGGATAAGGACCCTCAACTCACGAGCAAGTTGGCCACGAAGGATGCGAAAGCTGCCATTTTCAATTGGATATATGAGGGGTACAAGGCTCTTGTTGCGGAGAACGGCAAGATTGAGATATGCCAGAGTATCCGTGAGGTACAGGATGACATCAAGGAGCAGAGCAACAGTGTCCGCAGATGGGTCAAGGAGAACGGCTATATGGCTGTTGAGCCGAACGGAGCTGCCGATCCTCGCTGGAGGATGATGAAGGACATAATGACGGAGTATAAGGGCTACTGTCACGACTACTCGGAGATTGCCAAGTCTCCGAAGGCTGTTTCAAAGGTGTTGCGTGACCTCGGTGTGCGTTCCAAGCGATGCAGTAATACCACATGGTACTGCCTTGGAATCGGTAGCGTGCCGATTGAAGGCAGTGCTGAATCAACTGCCGTCAGTATTCCGAAAGAGCCTGAACGGGTGCCGCTAAACCGTCCTATGCCGGGCATCGATACTCCTGCTTCACTGATGAAGGATAATGGTATCAAGGGAGCGGAGACCGAGGAAGATTTGCCGTTCTAATCTGAATGGAGGTTGCTATGAGAGAGTTGATTGATTGGTATAGGGTATTCGACCGCATCCCCGAGATAATGGGTCTTGAGCTCGTCAGGAACGGGAAGATGTGGGAAGGACGATACTATCTCAACGGGGATGTTCATCCTTATCGGATGGACAAACTTAAATGCAAGATTTATCAGAGTATGGTCTTCGTCTATGAGCAGGGAGGAGAGAGCGTATCCCTGCCTGAATGGTTGGTCACTTACGGAGGAGCGAAGGACTATAAGGAGGCCTATGAGCGGATAAGGGGAGTCAAGTTGATGCCACCGCAGAAGCACGAGGTGCGAGTTAAATCCACCTTGTATGTATCAAGGGATGTCCTTGATGCAGCGAGGGGATATGACCTTCATCGTTGCAACCTGTTCAATTGGATGTGCACGATGTTTCCCGAACAGAGGGTAATGCAGGTTTGGAACGAGTATAACGTGACTACGGATTGGAAGGGGAATGCCGTTTTTTGGTACACGGACAAGAAAGGGAGGATTCTGCACGATAAGCGAATATACTATGGCACGGATGGTCATAGGGATAAGGACACGGGTGCCGGTCGGAAATTCCGTGTCGGTGACGGATATAGTGGGAGATGCTATTTCGGAGAACATCTCATCCAAGAGGGGAGGAAGACAGCGGTGGTTGAGTCGGAGAAGACCTGCCTTCTGTTCCGATTATACTATAACTGCCCTGTCATCGCCACAGGAGGTAAGGGTAATATCCATGGGTTGACGGGAGATTTCGCTCTCTACCCTGATATTGATGCCGTTGAGGAGTGGAGTAAGGACGGAGCGGATGTCCGTCAATGGTGGAAAGACTACACCGATGTCTTGGGAGATAAGGCAGATATTGGAGATTTGATTGTTTTTCTTTGCAAAAACAAAAAAAATGATTATTTTTGTAAAAAATGATAGAGATATGAGTATTAAGAAACTGTGGGGCAAGGTGGTTGCCTGGTTCGTCTTTTCGTTCAACAATCCCGTCCTGTTCAAGCAGGAGTTAGGTGGCTTCAAGGTAGTCTTCAGGCGTTATTGGATGGATATACGTTCATTGTCGAATAACTTTCGGTTGCGTGTGATGGTTTCCGAGCATCCATACGGATACTTGTTTTTCAGTTTGAAAAATGGCCATATGGACAATATCAAAGGCTTCTGCCACTATGTATATGCCCTCACGATGAGCCTTACTACGGATCAGAAGCTTGCGAACGAGATTCAGAGGTCATTGAACCGCAGTTACGACAGGAGAGCGAAGGAAGAGATGGTGAAGACTGCTAAAGAGAGGGATGACGAAACGGCTATCAGTGAGGTTATGGCCAATCAGGAAATGAACAAGATGCCTCGGAAAGAGCGCAGAAAGATAGTCAGGGAATTGAGAAATGAGTTAAAAAAGAGCAGTAGAAATGAATAATGTTAATGGAATGGGCATAGTAGATATGCTCAATAAGTGGGTTGACGAGGGGACCATCACCACACAGGCAAGGGTCCCGAGTTGGTATCAGACCAAGAAGAGAATAGAGCAGGGGTTGCTGTTTGGTTCACGGGTGCATCCGAATGTCATTTTTGACAATGAGGAAGTCCGCAATACCTATGACGGTCTTATTGAGGACGAGAGACACATTATGTTCTCCAGCGATGAGATGTTCAAAAGTGGATATGCTACCAAGCACGAACTTGAAAAGGCTATTCAGAGAGGAGAGGTAATAAAGTATAAAAGGCTCATGAAGCCTATATTGTATATCAAAATCAACTAACTATTATCACTAACTATTATCACTATGGGATCATTAAGAAAAGCGGAGCGTAAATCCGCAAAGATTCGCCTTGGTTTGGCTTCTCCGAGTGGTGGAGGAAAAACCTATTCAGCATTACTTATTGCAAGGGGTCTTGCAAGTTCCTGGGACAAGATTGCGGTCATTGACACGGAGAACGGCTCTGCCGACCTCTATTCGCAGTTGGGAGACTACAATGTCTTGAGTCTGACTGCACCATATCATCCACAGAGATACATCGATGCTATCCACGAATGCGAGGAAGCCGGTATGGAGGTCATCATCATCGATAGTATCACGCACGAGTGGTCGGGTGTCGGTGGTTGCTTGGAGATTCAGCAGAACGAGGTTGACAAGCAGAGGGTCAAGAATACCTATACTGCTTGGAAGGTAGTCACTCCTATCCATCAGAAATTCATTGACGCCATTCTTCAGAGCAGGTGTCACATCATCACTACCGTAAGGAGTAAGACCGACTATATGCAGGTTGATGACAATGGTCGCAAGAGCATCCAGAAGGTCGGTATGGCACAGGTCACAAGAGACGGCTTTGAATACGAATTGACTATCTCCCTTGACCTTGATGAGAATCATAGGGCGGTAGTATCGAAGGACAGAACCAATCTCTTTGAGGGGCGTCCGGCTTTCGTTCCTACTATCGAGACGGGAGAGATACTGAAGCAGTGGTGTGATTCGGGAGTTAATGAGAAGGAGGAACTTTTGGCATCCCTCAAGAACTGCAAGGAAAAGGCAGATTTTGATACCCTTGCCACCAGGTATGCCAATCTGTTGGTCACCGATTCAGCAGGAAGGAGAGTCTTCCCTGAAGACCTCCGCAAGGCTATCAGGGCGAGGTACGATGAGGTAACGAACGCCAATAAGAAATAGATAGTATGGGACAGGTCAATTCAGTCCCGGAGTACCTCCAGGACAGTCAGCGAACCGAAGATTGGTTCAAGCAGCGAATCGGCAAGTTCACGGGTTCGGGAATCAAGAAACTGATGACCGCAGGGCGTGGAAAGGACTCTAAATGGGGAGATACCGCCAAGGAGTATGTCTTCTCCAAGCTCTATGAGAGGGTCAGTAATTCAAGGATTCAGACTCCCGAGACCTACGCCATGATGAAGGGTAAGGAAGCCGAAGAGGATGCTATCCGCATCTTCGGAGAACGCACTCGCTTTCATATTGAGCCAGTGGAGTTCCTTCTGTCTCCTGATGTGCCATATATTGGCGCAAGCCCTGACGGATTGGTGTACGACAGCAGGAATAACCTTGTAGGCACATTTGAGACCAAGTGCAGAATGGATGAAGCGATGCTTCGCAATGCCTTTGTGAAGGTTACTCCGAAGCACGATACGTTCTGGCAGCTTCAGACCGAGATGTATGTCGCAGGAGTGAAGGAGAACTACTTCACCCACTATTCCCCTGACAGAGAGTGCCCGTTCGACTTGCAGATTCAGGTTGTCGAAAGGGATGACGAAGCAATAGGCATGATGCTTGAGAGGGCAGAGATAGCCAACAGGGTTATTGAAGAAGCCATTGCTTCTGTCGGAGCCATCACTGACCGAAGGATAAGCTACATCACTCTCACATCCCGTATGATAGCGATGAGGGACTACGTTTATAATAATCTTGTTTAGCATCATTCTGCCATAGTATCCATAGTATTGTAATCAAGAATCATGAAGCCATTAATCAACCTCAAATCATATCCGCAGATTGTCCGTCTGTTCGACTTCATATACAAGAAAGCCATCATGGACTGCATTGACAGGGATGATGTGTATGCTTGTAAGGAGTTCGTCAAGGAGAGACGTTCCAACAAGGGATACGGAATGATTGAGTTTGAGTATGAGATGACTTGGAGGGAATGGAAGAACACGTTGTATTTCTTCTGCCTGAAAAAGCGTCTGAATATGGTTGCATTGATTCTTGATTACATTAATTCTACGAGTACATACTATGCAGTCATCCTTCCTGTGGCTATGGAGTTTTACCTCAAGGGAGTTGAAGACTATATTGACTGCCCTTATGAGGACGACTACCTTCGTTTCAGCGAATCACCGAGAGAGGTATGGGGTAAACCCTCCCAGCCTCATACGGAACGCAGAATGATGGATGATATGCTCCAGATGGTAATGAATCGTAGACACTATCGGTTCAAAGACCCTATCAAGAAGGCGCAGGCAGAATTGAAGGAGCCGTCTCCCACTTGCTACGATACATTCACGGAGTGTATGTGGAGACTCCGAGAGGCTTTAAGGGGTAGAGATACCGTTTACCTTAAAGGCAAGGAGAAAAAGGTTATTGTTCGAAAGCCGAAGAAATGATTTACAAGATCAATCACGTTTCTCCAAAGAATGTGTATGCGGATTTCATTATGCTGCCGTTGGGTATAAGAATGAATAGGGAGTTGCTTTCATACAAGAAGGGAGACCGTATCAAGATGCTTGACGGAAACACATATCTTATTCTTGGGGTGGGAACGATACAATTCAATAGTACTTTGGCTTCGGCATTATGCTTCCTCCGTTATGGCATTACACTGAAAAGATTATTGATGCTATGGGGTCAGAATGCCATAGCATACGGATATGGTAAGAAAGCGGTAAACCAAGAAGAATGTCTAATTGTTGTCTATGGCAGTAAAGATAGCACGGAAACCAATAATTCCAATTGGAATCACTCCGACTATCCTCTGTAAGTTCAGGGATGTTCAGATTGTTCCCCACGAAGCGATAGACCGCATTTGGCTATGTGCTACGAGGAACACCCAGGAGGATTGGGATGAGTGGAAGAATACTCCATTAGTCACCACTGACGGAATATTGGCCAAAATCACACTTATAAGCACTATCAATAACAGTGATGGTAGTTTTGATTCCCTCCTTGACTCTTTGGTAAAGGATGTATATGGCGAGGAGATGGAGTTCAGTTATGTAAGGAAGAATTGGCAAGCAAGGATGAAGATTAGCGACTGCTGGCATTTAATTAGGATGAAGAAGTATGATACGATTGCGGGCATATCAGGAGAGAGCCGTTGAGGGGATTCGTGATGCTCTCAATAAATACAGACGAGTGCTTTTCTGTGCTCCTTGCGGTATGGGAAAGACCATCTGCTTCAGTTATATTGCAGGTAAGCAGTATAACCTTGACCGCAAGGTGCTCATCATCTCCAACCGATGTGAAATATTGGAGCAGAACGGAGGTGCCATTGAGAATTTCGGCATCAACATCGCCTATATCAATCCGAAGAACAAGAAAATCCCAAAGGGCAAGATAGTATGTGCAATGGCTCAAACACTGAAGCGCAGAGTGCTCAAGCCTGAATGGGAGGAGTATATCCGCAGTTTTGATTTCTACATCATAGATGAATGCCATTCTTGCGACTCGGATTTCATCCACCCATATATAGGGGAACAGGCTTTTCTTCTCGGATGCAGTGCCACTCCTGTCCGCAGGTCGCACCAGGCACAGTTGGGTTATTTCTACAAGGCTATGGTGGAGTCGGTCTCCGTGAAGGAGTTGATCGGTCTCGGATACCTGTCCAAGAGTCACCACTATTCGATAGTAGCACCGTCTTTGGACGGACTGAAGATTGACTCGGGAACGGGAGACTACAATAGACAGCAGTTGGCTACACGATACGAAAGCAAGAAGCTCTATGTGGGCATTGTGGATGAGTATCTTCGGCTTACTCCTCATAAGAAGGCTATTTGCTTCTGCGTCAGTGCCCGTCAAGCCATAGATATGACCAAGGAGTTCCTTGATAACGGAGTGAGTGCACGATATATCCTCTCGGGCAGTTTTGATGAGGATAGTACATATAGTGGAAAGCGGGATGAGGTCTTTGAGGCATTCAAACGCAATGAGTTTGAGGTTCTCGTCAACGTATCGGTATGTACCGCAGGCTTTGACCAACGTGATATTGAGGTAGTCATTCTTAATTTCGCCACGGTCAGCCTATCCAAGTATCTCCAAGCGGTCGGAAGAGGGAGTCGCATCACTGATACGAAGCATGATTTCTATGTCCTTGATGCAGGATGCAATGTCAGTAAGTTCGGAGTATATGAAGCCGAACGTAAGTTCTGCCTATGGCATGATGACCATAAGAGCAGTGGTGTGATGGCTTTGAAGGAGTGCGATACTACCAAGAAGGACTGCAACGGCAAGTTTGGATGCGGTCAGCTCGTTCCCTCTACGGTCAAGGTCTGCCCTGCTTGCGGATATGTCTTCAGGACAGAGCAGTATGAATACCAACTGCATCTTGAGGAGGTAGCGGAGAATAACGAGGATGATACTATCGCAGGTATGGTTGCCAAGCGGAAGATGGATGGGTGGAGCACCGCTCGGATAATGGTGCAGGTATGTCTTCGTAATGCGGGACAGGAACGGAAGGCTTTCATTGAGGCATATAGGGTACTCAATCCGCATAAGGATATAAACGATGCTTTGAAATATTGGTACGTTTTCAAGAAACAAGTCTGGGACAAGATGAAACAAAGGAGGAGAGTATGATAACAGAAGCAGGAGAAAAGCCAAAGAAGAGGGTGCATAGCGAAAGCGAGAGCCGCTTGCAAGCAACATGCTTCGCTTGGTTTTGGAATACCTTTCCCGAGTATCGTGGACTGATGTTCCACGTTCCCTCGGAGGGCAACCGCAACTCGGTCATTGACGGAGGAAGACGCAAGGCTATGGGTATAGTAGCAGGGGTATCCGACCTCATTTTTATGCTCCCAAGGCACGGATACCACGGACTCTGCATAGAGATGAAAACCGAGACAGGGAAGCAGAGCGACAAACAGAAAGAATGGGAGAGGAAAGTAACCGAGCAGGGATACGACTATCAGATCGCACGAAGCCTTTCGGAGTTCAAGACTTGCGTTACAAATTATATTATTGAAGATTGATTATGGCAAAGAAGATAATACCGATTCGTCCAAATTTGGACAATTCACCATTGAAGGATATTGAAAAGGATGCTCTGTCATACTATGTCCTGTTCGGTGCAGCCAAGGAGCAAATCTTTGCTCGTTTCCTTCACCCCGAGATGCAGATGTCCAAGGTGGCTTTGAAGCGGGCAACAGAGATGTTTTTTGCAGACAAGGATGTCATCAAGTATATCGAAGACTATCAAAATACTATTGACAAATTCCTTAATTTTGAAGCCGAGCCGAAGAACGAGGAAGATAAGCAGAAGAGGCAATTATCTGCAATAGAGAATGCCAAGGATTACATCATAGGTTTGCTTCAGGACATCAAGGATTCCAATGATCCCGAAACGGTTCTCAAGCTTGCGGATAAGTTGAATATGCTCGACCTTGAGGAAATCTATGAGCAGCCGAGGAGATACCTTCCCGAAAGTTGTAACGATTGCCGTTACAAGCAATGGATTGAAGCAAATTGTAAAGAAGAATAACCATAACCATAAAATAAATAGCGAAATGGAGATTATTGGAAAAATCAAGAATGTGCTTCCGCTTCAGACGGGCACAAGTCAGAGAGGCCCGTGGGCAAAGGCTACTATCGTCATTGAGTACAAGTCGGGCAATTATTTCAACACTCTTGCTCTTGAGAACATGAGCAAGGCAGAGGAGTTCTCCAAGTTGACCCTCGGAGGAATCTACACCTTCTATGTTGAGCCTACCTCAAGGGAGTATCAGGGTCGTTGGTACACGCAGTGCACCTGCTTCAATTGGGTGCCGTTCCAACAGCCGCAGACACAACCACAGCAACAGGCACAACCGCAGCAACCGGCTCAACCGCAGCAACCGGCTCAACCGGCAACTGATATGCCGACAGCATGGTAACAAGAAAAAGGGGATGACCGCTTGGCCATCCCTCTTTTCTTTATTCGGTTAGTGACTTACCTGGGGCATTGTTATCTATCGAAGGAGTATTGGGATTATCTTCGGTTGTGCTTCCACTATACCTTTGCTTCAGTTCCAACTCGGCTTCCCATTCCTTCATTATCTGCTGTTCGTCATTGAGATGAGGATTGCCTATATCCTGCATAGCAGCCTTGCGTGACTTGATCTTCGCATATACTTGGTCGGTTTGCAGTTTGACGAGTTCGGATTCGTTCTGCGGAATCCATATATTCTGCCATACAGAGCAACGGAGCGAATCGAATGTAGGATTCTTCTCCACCTTTCCCGTAAGCCTCTTAAACAACCTTGTCACTTTCTTGACGCTTGGGAAAATCTGCGTCCAACGGGTTTGACACCACTGAATCTCGGGAGCGAACATAATCTTGATAGTGGTGGAGGAGTCTGCTCCCGACTTGAGGATTTCAGGGTCTATGCGGACCGACAGAGAGTTATGCAAGATATTGCTCTCAAGAGCCTTGATTTGAATATCCACAAGATTGCTTGCATCGGGAGGAGTGAGGAATTTAGCATCGGAGTTCTTGACTGTTTCGGAGTTACCCTTTACACCTATAGTTTTGCCGTTGCCTCCGACAGGAGGAAGGCTTACTACCTTTTCAGACTTGAGGAAGAGCATAGGGAAGGCGAATGACCTTACTTCTTCGGAAACGTACGACAAGACCTTCTCATACGACTCAATGGATTGCTGAACGGGACCCGAAGGAATATCGTCCACTCTGAAGTAGACGGTCTGAATCATATCGTTCCCTGCTTGATTCTCCTTTCTTGAAAGAAGAACGTATCCGTCTTCGCTCCTCTCTCTTCCTGCTTGGTTCTTGACCCACCTTTTCAGTTTGTTGACAAGGTTGATTCCGTCCTTATCTTTCTCTTGAACCTTAATCCAAGTCTCAACGTACTTGGTGCTGAAGATATCAACGGCAGGTCTGCCTTGGAGAGAATACTGCCGATACAGTATCTCGTTTCCGTCATCATCAATGCCGGGATACAGGGTATCTCCCTTCAGGAAAGAGAATACCTCGTATTCGATACTGTTGTCGGGTGTCTGATAGAGATAGATAGCGGCATCTCCCGTCTTGAAGCAGCTCTCAATGGCTTCAAGATATGCCACCTGCAAGCCGGTCTCATCCCTCATTGAAAGCAGTGTGTCATATACCGCATCCTGATTCTTGCTCTCGTTAGAGATATTGAATCCGTCAGCCGCAAAGAACGATGCTTTTCTTTCAGCCATCTCCTGTTGGATGCCAGTGCATACGACCTCAACATCCTCGTATCCTGCGACCTCCCACTTTGGGTTTCCATTTGAGTCCTTCTCCGTGAGGCTGGGTCTATAGATAGCACGGGTAGACATATAACGTGAGTTGATCCTATGTGCGAAAGAAGAAATCTCATTCAGGAAATCTTCCTGCGTGAGGTTGCGGTAGCATGAGCCGAACCCTCCTTTGATTGTGCTTCGGTATCCGGCTACGTTCGTAGGAATCTGTATCGGAGAATCGGGATTGATTCTTCGCCTCCAATAATTCTTGTTGAGTTTGTCAGATATATTCATAGTGCAAATCAATTATTTCTCATATCGAATAGTATCATAGTATCGAATAGTGTATAGTATCGAATAGTATCATAGCGTTACCAAGAAAGCGTCCCCATATATGGCGGTGTATCGTACAATCCATAGTATGCATCATCCACTATCTCCTGCTCGGGTTGCTTCTTCGGTCTCGCATCAAGCCTGAATACGGAGAACAGAGTGAGGGTATCCATCAAGTTCGGAGAGGAGTGGAATTTGGATTTATACTCATCCTTTGAACGATAGTATATCTTCTTGTTCCTTTTAGTGCTGATGAAGACATTGATTTCGTCAAAGAGGACATCAAGCAACATCCTCTGCTTGCCTTTCTTTCCGTATGGTATGACGGTATTCTTATCTATCGCCATTGACAATTCGCCCTTCTCAAACATCACTTTCATCTTGCCGAGCAATTGTGAACGCAGATTGAAGTAGTTATCCACCATGACGGGGTTGCCGTTGGAATCCAATTCCTGAAGAGGCTTGCGGTTGGCAGTGACAGGGTATCCGCTTGTATATGCCTTGAGATAGTATCCGATACCCGTAGCATCGAAGGCGAAGTGTTCCACGGGAACATGGTATTCGTCAAGGATGTTATCAATGAAATCAACGAGCTCCTTCGGTGTGCCTCTGAAGAACTTGAGTGCTATGCATTGGTTGCCTCTCATTATCGCCATAGGGCAATCATCGCTTTCCGTCTCTCCTCCCGAGACATCCATAAGTGCATACATATTCTCATCCCCATCCCACGGATTCTCCCATAGTTGATGAATCATATTCCTTGATACCTCAACTGCTTCGTTTTCAACGGGACCAGCATAACCGCATTTAAGAATAGCCCTTTGCGTAGCACCCGTGTTATGGAGATTGCCGATATTCTGACCCTTTGTAGCGGAAATAAGTTTGAGGTTATCGGCACTCTCTCCCGTAAATGCGGTAAAGGACTTGATAATCTGATGAATCGTCACTCCTGCCGCCTTCTCCTTTTCCGTGATTTCGATATTGGCTCTTTCGGCTACCTCTTCCGCAGTGTTACCCCAAATGATATCGTGTTCGGTATCTCCCTTGATATAGAAATACCTTGTCTTACCGTTCATCTCGGGTCGGAAATACCAGTCATCTCCGATGTAACCTGCATCCTTGAGCATAGTAGTTGTGAAGTGCTCATGCTCAAAGTTGAACGACATAACCATACAAGGTGTCATACCCGAACTATCCCTATTACGGGAGAACCAATATGAGAACATCTTAAATGATTTCATTTCAGTAGCCTCGTCTATTCCGATGTACGAAGCCTGATTCTTCTTCGCATAGTCCTTGAAGAGGTCCCACTCCCCTGGGTTTTCAACATTGAAGTTAGAGTGTATGAGCTGAACGGAGTTGTTCCACCGAGGCCAATTGAATGTCGGGTAATCAACGGAACTGTATTGACATCCACCGAAATTGCCCATTACCTCAACGGCATCACGGAAGATTGACGAACCCTTCTTTGAGTCCTGAAGACGGACGGAGATGAAACGACCCGTATATCCCTGCTTTCCGATACCGTTCAGAGCCTTGAGGAACATCGAATAGGTATTATGGGTCACAAGGAAGTCATCAGTGATATACAGGTGGTCATCGTTTGATACGAGAAGGCATCTGCAATTCTTCTTGCCTACATGCTCAACGGACTCAAGATAATGCAGTAGTCTCTTTCCTCCTAACTTTATATATATCCGATAATATGAGTTATATGTCTTGCTCATCTTGCAAGTATAACCGAGCGATTGGGCAAGAAACTTAATATCATTAGCAAGTTTTTCGCTTGATGTAGTATAATCTATTCCAACGGAATGTTTTTGTGGAATTTCATTGATATTAAGTATTCCGCATAATAATTCCATCCGCTCCTCTTTTGATGCAAAGAGATATTCTTTTGGGATATACTCATCTTCTTTATATTCCCGCAAAGAAGCCCCAAGCAGATAAGGCTCAATCTTCAATTCTTTCTTTGGGTTGAAGTCAACCGAGCCACATATAGGAAAGCATATATTCCTTATACTACCTTTGCGTCTGTTTCTGCTGTTGAACATATCAACAATCTCCGATGCGGTATAGAGTCCGCTTATATGCTCCCCCTGGATGACAGTGCAGTCTATCTTCCAAAGGTGGTCAAGGCTTGACTCGGCTGACGAACCATCCCTCATAGTAAAGCGGACAACATCCTTCTCTCCTTGCTCATAGATACGGAGAACCCTTTGTGTCCCTCCATTGGAGCCGCAAATCACATCACCGACCTTAATGTCTCCCATTCTCACGAATCCGTCAGGGGTCAGGACTTTCGCATCGTAAGGTTGTGCTTTTCCCATCTGCGACTCTCCGCACAGGAAGATGAGGTTAGAGTTGCAAGCAACAACCCTCTCCTGCATTCCTGCCTGTGGAATGAAGTCAATCTTATCACGCAATGTGTAGTCTCCTACTTTATCCCAACCTTTGTCGGTCACGGTAGGAGGCTTTCGTGATACTCCCGGGTAGCGTTTCGGGAATGGTGTATTTTCATCAATCAATTTGAACACATCACAAATGTAACAAAATTGTTTTGAACTTAACTTATTTATTTATAGATTTGTACGGATAAAAGAATCTACTATGATTAATATTTTTTGTCACGAATGCGAGAATAAAGGCAAGAAGCCTCGTTTTCTCGGAAGAGTATCGGATGATACCGAGGGTACATTGTACTTTTACTGTCGCAGTTGCCATAGGGAAATCAAGGTAACGATTTCAGGAGGGCAATACAAGACAGAGTACAGCGATCTCCCGAAGGTAAGCACCTTGGATCTATTGTAGACATACACACACATTGAGCCTTTGAGCCGTATCTAACTTTTCGGATATGGCTCGTTTTTGTTAAAATACGAGCAATATGAAGAAGAAAATCATGGATGCCCTGCAACAGAAGTACAAGAATCTGGGGCTGGAGAACGAGGTTTTTGAAAGGGTCGCCTCATCCGTAGAAACTTTCATCACAGACGAGAACCTTGAATCATTCGTTGCGAGTGCGGAAGGGTTACTCAAGTCCTATCAGAGCATGGGAGACAAGCATCGTGCGGCTATTGCTGAAGCAAAGAAGAAGCAGGATGAGTTGGAGACCAAGCTCAAAGCCTTGGAAGGCAAACCGAAGTCGGATGACCCGAAGCCGGATGACCCGAAGCCGAAGCCGAATGAGCCTGAACTGAAGGACATCATTGCAGCAGCGGTTGCCGAAGCGGTAAAGCCTTTACAGGAGAAGATCAGTGGTTTTGAGGGAGCATCAGCAGCCAAGCTGGTGTATGACGGTGCCAAGAGTGGGTTCTTCGCCAACGACTATGCGAAGAAATACACTGCGGAACGTGATTCGGCTTGGAAGATTGCGGAGAGACTCTTTGAGGCAGGTGGCAAGAAGATGACACTTGAGGAGTTGCAGAAAGAGGCGATGGATACGTTTACCACGCTTGTCTCTGCGAAAGGAGTTGACACAAGCAAGCCGTTCCCGAAGGACGATGACGATCCGAAGCGTTTTGATTTCTCATCGGACAGAAAGCTTCTTGAGAAAGAGGGTCTGATTAAGAAGGAGGGATCGAAGTAGATTATTGTTTAACACTAAAAACGTACTTTAGATGAAAGGTTACGGAAATTCATTCGTTGGCGGTCGTGAGAGCCTTGATGCAGGGAAGACTCCCCTGTGGCTTTCCGTTGACGAGACCTACCCTGGCGGCTGTGTCCTCACGGGTAGTGCAGGCACTGTGATTCCAGCAGGAACCGCAGTTAAGGTATCCAAGCCGGGTGGCGCGGCTACCGTTTATGCATCCGATGATTCCTCACCAAGCCCTGTTGTAACAGGTCTGCTTCTTGAGGATGTTGTTATCGGCAATGCAGGTGCAACAGGAACAGTAGTAACAAAAGGCCAGTATCTTGCTTCAAGGGGCGCTGCTCTTGCAGCCAATGTCCGTGCAGCAGTAGAAGGTAGAATTTCATTCGTGGAGGGAGTGTAAGTTATGGATAAGATTTTCGGACTTGATACCCTTATGGCTATTAAGGGTCTGACCTCGAACGAGGCTTTTCAGGTATACTACAACGATATCCTCGCCTCAAGAGAGAGTGAGGGACTGAACCTCTCCGGCTTCGAGAGATGGGACATCCCGCAGGTAGATTTCACCTACGAGCAGCTGGAGATTGAGAACAACATCAAGGTCATGGCTACCTATGTTGACCTCAATTCCGAGGCTATTCCAATCGGAAGCAAGGTAGGTTCAATCCTCCGTGGTTCCATTCCGAGACAGAAGGCCCGCTTCATCATCGGTGAGAACGACTACCGTAAGCAGATGATGCTTATCGAGAGACTCAACACCGCTGCAAGGCTGACCGGCTCCGACTCAAGCGAGTCCGTTGCCGCCATGCTCACCAAGCTCCTCTTTGGAGGTCTTACCGACCTTCAGGATGCACACATCGGCTCTCTCAACTATCAGGTCGGTCAGATGAAATCCGCAGGAGCGGTTACCCTCACCGATGCCAACAACCCAAGGGGTATTCAGAATGTTACCTTCTCGGCCCAGGTGCCTACGGAGAATGTTACCACTCTGACCTCTACCAAGAGGTGGTTCACTGATGCTACCAAGGCTACGGAGGGTACCGCTTGTAACCCTACACAGGACATCAAAGACCTTATCTCCAAGGCAAAGGAGCGTTACGATGATGTTGTTCTTGAGGTTGACGAGAAGTCCTTCCTTGAGGACATGAAGCACAGCAAGTGGCAGACCGCTCTCGGATACATCATCATGCCTACCCTCTTGGCAGGCGGTAAGGATGCTACCACCGATGCTTCTGCTATGGCAGTTACCAACGCTTCATCCAATGATGTCATCAAAAACGCCTTCATCAAGTTCTGCGGTGTCCCTGTTGAGTTCAGCAAGACCGTATGCGGTATTGAGAAGTGGGATAACGATAGCAAGTCCCTCAAGCGCGAGAAGCTTCGTGCATTCAATGCCGATACATACCTTGCAAGACCTGCGGGAGAAATCGGTACTATGAAGAACGTTACTCCTCTTCGTCCTGACTCATCCGCTATCTCTGCTCTCATCTTTGGCAACAGAGGTATCATCGAGTACAGGTACGATGCAAAGCATAAGGTTCAGGATTGGGCATCGGAGCTCACCGCTCTCGCAGTTCCTTCAAGGCCGAAGGATATGTTCCGTCTGAAGACCAAGTAGTAACTCTAAAAAGGAATAGATATGACGGTAGAGGAATATTTGAGGTCACTGGTTTTCGGTCTTGACTTGACCGATGCCGTTCTTGAACGTTCGGCAAAGAGTCCGATTGAGGTGGGCTTGAAGCCGTTTGATTTGAAGGATGACGCATATCCTTCGGTCAGGGACGAAGATTTTCAGAAGCGCCTTGATTACGCTTCCTCTACCGTATATTATTCTGTACTCGGTGTTTTTGCTGGAGGCGGATATACGGAGCAGGTCGGAGACGTAAAGGTTTCCAAAGGAGGTTATACTATCACAATGGCAGATAGGGAGAGATTCCAATCGCTTGCGGACAACCTCCGTTTGAAGCACGGCTTCGATATTGAATCGTCACACGACTCTGGCGGAATATATGATTTAGGTTATACTCGGTATCGTCTATGAATCTCATTAAATTCAGGGATACTTGTACCATTGCACGTGGCATCGGAGAAGTGGATGAGTACGATAACCCTATAGAGGATGTTATCTATCAGGGAGCGTGCTTATACGAGGAAGGTGGCAAGAATTGGTCATCCAATATGCTATCCCGCACTCCAACCGTCTTTCTTCCGAGCAACGATACTATCATCAACATCAATGATAGCATCTCCATTATCACGGAGAGCGGTAGGAAGATCAAGGCATTTGCAAGCTCGGTACGGGATGTCCGATTGAGGATAATGCAGACAATAGACATTACCAAGATTGAACTGAAACAGGCTTTCGAGGATTCGTAATGGCTAAAAAGTCAAGGCAACAACTCTTGTCAAAGAATCAGAAGATCATTGACAAAAAGATAGACGAGGTTTTCGATAAGCATATCGCCAATCTCTCGGATTACCTTGCTACTTTAGCGCAGGATGTGATAGAGTACATTGATTCGCAAAAAGCCATTCCTATATACACGGGAAACCTCCGTGATGCTACGGGAATAGGTGTATATACTAATGGAGAATTGACGAGATATGTCCCTTCGCAGATTGCTACAAGGCCACAGAGTTCGGGTTTCAATTACACGAATATCTACAATATTTGGGGTTATAAGTATCTTTCGGATGCGCTTGAAGCGGCATCAAAAGAATATAGCAAAGGCGTATGGTTCGTCCTTTTCTCGGCAGTCCCTTATGCCTTCTACATTGAAGACCGATACAATTACTTTAGTGACCTTAAAGACATCATATACGAATCCATTATAAGCAACTTGAAGACCATATAGTATGACGATACTGACCGCACATCCCGACAGGGCATTGAAGAAGATATTGGACGGAAGGATAATCATCCCCACCGGCCATTACTCCGAGGTCAAGCTGAAGGCTTATGCCCACGGAGAGATGCCTACGGACAAACTGCCACAGGAGTTCATCAAGATTGAACTTAACGGTTCGGTCAAGTCGAACACCCATCCCAAGGGATACCTTTACGGTGCTATTGCTTTGACGATATTTGTCAAAACTCTTGGCAATGGAGTCATCAAGAACAACCGATTGGATGCCATACTTGAGCACCTCGGCAGCATTGACGGGATAGTATCCGAAGGCTATTACTTCAGCATCAGTTCAGATAACATCATAACACCGACCTTTGTTGACCAAGCGAGCGGTTATTCGCTTACCACAATCAACATTGAATGGCATACAGTTTAATAGATAATCACCAAACGCATTTATAATTATGGCTATTGGAAAATTTGATACCGTTACCTCGGTATTCGCAGGTGTAAGTGACATCATTGTAGGTGATGTTGCTGCCGATTCCGCATACGAATCTGGAACCCTTGATACCCTTTTCGCTACCGCCAAGAGTGTCGGTCAGGTCAAGGAAGACTCCACCAACTGGACAGGTGACGATCCTACCGTTGATTCCGTAAAGGATGAGAAGGGTAATATCATCACTACCAAGACCACTGCGGGAACTTTCGCTTTTGAGTTCCTCATGGCTTCCATGTCTCCGAACATCCTCAAGGCATTCATGAAGGCGGAAGATGTTGCTTCTGCCGTCAGCTCAAGCGGCCCGTTCGGATCAGGTGCAGGAGCAGTCAAGATTGTTGACCTCCCTGTGACAGTCCGTCCTATCATGGTTGCCAACGATGTTGCAGACAAGGCCATTGTCTTCCCGAAGGCAAAGATTGTCGCTTCCATCACCCGTGAGGATGGTGTCTTCTTCGTCAAGGGTACCGCCACCGCAGAGTTTGTGGACACCACCAAGCTCGGAACGTTCATGCTTCTGAACGGCATTGAGTTGTCTTATTAGGATACTCTCATTTCTTCTCTTTCTTTCGTCTTGGGCAGGTAGGCATTAGCCTGCTTGCCCTTTTTAAGAATCAAGTATGGATAATAAGATATGGATAATAAGGAAATTGATTTACACGGCTTGAACGAGAGCGAGATGGCGGTTCGCCAAGGTGCTCCGTGTACTATAGAGGTACAGGGTCGGACATATCGTGTCCGTCAGATAAGCAATGCAGTCCGCAGACGCATCAGCGACTTGGAGAAGGAGGCATTCTACCTTGAGAAAAAGGCTGAAGGTGGTCTGACACTGAAGGAAGCCAAACGTATTGACAAGAAGATACGGACGCTGCATAGCAAGACGGCTGCATACTATCTCTTGGGTAATTGGGCAATCTTTCTCCGTCCTTTGTGGTCATTGCGATGGCGGTTGCTTGACTTGAAGGATAGCGAGGTCACCTGTTCCATCAATGCGATGGGAGCCAACAATCGTGATGTGGATTTTTTCTTGGCCAACTGGCAGATTACAAAGGCTCAACTCGCGCTCTCTACGAGGCTGGTTGGCAAAGGAATAGAGCAGTACGAAGCAAGAATGGAGAGCGCGGAGGGGATGCTCAAGGAGGACGCTTCGACGACAAAACAGGGCAGCAAGTAGATTCCTTCTTTGCTTCCTGCTCGGATAACGAGAAGATAAAGCATATATATGGAAACTATTGCTTTTGGGCGTGGTTGCGTTATTGGTACATTGACTCGGAACGTATGGTAACGATGATGCTTATAGACAAGCCATACTATGACTACGACTATAAGTACTACAAGAGCCAAGCGGAGGATAAGGACAGCGAGTTGAATACCGAGGAGAAGACTCATAGCATCCTTGCGAGATTCGGGATAGGTACAAAGAAAGAGGAGAAAGACCCATCAGAGATGGATATGGATGAGCTTCAGAGATATGCGATGTCTTTGGAGGATTAATGACATTAAACACCAAGATATATGGCAGAAGATAAAGCAGAAGATAAATTGGTTTTCCCCGTTGGGTTTGACACATCCTCGGGCAAGGATGATGCCAAGAAGGATGTGAAGGATGCGCTGAATGAGCTTCAGGATATTGTGAATAAGCACCCTCTGAAGGTCAAGATGGAAATCAGCAAGGAGGATAGGCAGTCTATGAACGACTTTGCTACTATCATCCGTAAGATGTCCAATAATGCCAAACAAGGCTCAAAAGACCTCAACACTTTCAAGGCGAAGATGGCCGAACTCAACAAGCAGTGGGATAAACTCTCGGCTTCGGAGAGGGCGGGCGCCAAAGGTAATCTGTTGCGTCAGCAGTATCGTGACCTTGCAAGGGAGGCAGGAGGCTATACATCTACCCTTCAGGCATCGGTCAAAGCGGAAGACCGGGCGAACCAGGCACTTGAGAAGAAACGTGCCAAACTTCGTGAGGTCAATAAGGAGTACAGCAATCAGGACGGATACATCACACGATTGATTAAGCGTCTCGGTCTCTATACGGCTCTCGCTATGGGAGTCCGCTTCGTCAAGAATATCCGTGAGGTTACGGCAGAGTTTGAGTTGCAGAGAGTATCTCTCGGGGCACTCATCCAGGATGCGGAACGGGCGAATCAGTTGTTTGACCAAATCAAGGTTGCAGCGGTCAAGTCTCCTTACGAAATCAAGGACTTGGTGAAATATACCAAGCAGTTGGCTGCATACAAGATTGAGACGGAGGAGTTGTTCGATACTATGATGCGGTTGTCGGACATCTCTGCAGGTCTCGGTGCCGATATGAGCAGGATTGTGCTTGCATACGGTCAGATAAAGGGAGCGGGAGTCCTGAAGGGAACGGAGTTGAGACAGATTACCGAATTGGGTATCCCTATGGTTGACCTACTCGCAAAGAAACTGACCGACTTGAGAGGCGAGTTGGTTACTACGGGAGATGTATTCAAACTCATCTCGGAAAAGGCCATATCGTTCAGCACGGTCAAGGAGATATTTGACGATATGACCAATGCGGGAGGTATGTTCTACAAGATGCAGGAGAAGCAGGCAGAAACTCTTGCAGGACGGTGGAGTAACCTCAAGGATAGTATCAGCATAATGTACGAGGAGATGGGTAATACCAAGGTGGCGAGTATTGCTATGAATGTTATTATCAAGACCCTCAAGAGTCTTGCGAATAATTGGAAGACGGTATATGACCTTGTTGTCGGTGCTGCTAACGGTCTTCTCGCCTATGTTATCGTAACCAAGGCTGCTACTGTTGCTACTACAGCTTTGACCGTGACCCAAGCAACAGAGGCGGCTTTGCTCAAGAACAACACTGTTTGGTTGCCGAGGATTGTGTCTGCACTGATGTCGGAGACGAGGGCGAGAGCCGTTTCCATTGCGATGTCAAAACGGCTTATAGCAGCGAGAATCAAGGAGGCTACCGCCACGGGTCTTGTATCAAAAGCCGTTGCGAGACTCCGTGTGGCTATGCTCTCCAATCCGTATGCTATTGCCATAGCATCCATAGTAGCATTGGGTGCCGCCATATTCAACTTTGCCAAGCACGCAAAGACCGCAAAGGAGAATGCAGAGGAGCTGAATGCCACCGTTGCGGATATACAGAACAAGGAGCAGTCGGTAGGTGTCCTTATCAAGAGGTACGAGGAGTTGAGTCAGAAGGTCAACCGTACTGCCGAGGAGGAAAAGGAACTCAAGAGGATCACACAGCAACTTTCGGATTCCTATCCTGCTGCTATTGAGTCCGTGAAGGAGTACGGAAAGGAATTGGGTATATCGGCTGAAAAGGCGAGACTGCTCTATGAGGCAGAGCTGAATTTATCCAAGTCGGATGCGGAGAAGCAGTTGATTAAGAATAAGAGGAAACTTGCGAGACTGCAAGCGGAGTATGACGATATGGCTGACCAACTCATCTCGGGCAACAAGAGGGTGTACACTACATCGGGCGTTCAGGAACTCAAGATGACGCAGAAAGAGGCTACCCGTTTGAAGAAACGTATGGATGAGACTGCCGAGAGCATCAAGGCTCTGTCTTCTTCCATTGAGAATGCCGAGATAACCTTAGGTATCCGTTCAAAGAGTGCAGTATCTACGGCAACCAAGGCAATGACAGCCATTCAGACCAAACTCCAGGAGTTCAAAGTAGCCATCAAGAGCGAAACGGGAGAGGATGTGCAACTCTTCCAAGATGATGAGATTCTTGCGATGTCGACCCAAGCTGATGCTATAGCCAAAGCTGTGGAGATATACAAGGACAGGGATGAGAAAGTGAAAACGCTTACTAAATCGCTTGAGAACCTTACTCCCGAACAGAAGAAGGAGACCGAGGCTTCCATTGCTACCTCCAAGGCATATATGGATGCCGCCTATGCCGCTCTTGAGTATTTCAACGCCCTTGACCAACTGAATGACACTCGACCATCGGATAATCGTTTGCAGTTGCTCCAGGAGGAGGTGAAACTGCTTGAGCAGGTCTACAACAAGTACAAGGAGTACAACAAGTATATGTCCTCCGAGCAGGCGAAGGCGAAGACCGAGCAGTATTTCGGCAATACTATCCAAACATTGCGTTTCGGTCCCGCATTCGATGAGCGGGCAATGGTGGAGATTCTCCAGAAGTATCAGTCTGCTATGAAGAAATTGCCGAAATCCGAGAAGGCTGTAATGGAGATTGGCTTCAAGGCTGACGAGGTTGCGTGGAGCGAGTTCCAACGGGACATCAAGGAGAGGATAAAGCAATTGTCCGACAACATATCGCAGACCCGTGAGGCGCAGAGTTTCTTCAACGATATGATCGGACTGACGGGAGATAAGGAGTTGTCTGCCAATCTCACTATGAGCATCTATGGAATTGACCGTCCTGAAGGAGACCTCGGCAGTGCTTTCGCCAAGAGCATTGCAGAGGATATGCAACGACAGATTCAGCAGTATCTCGGGGATATTGACATCTCGGGAGCCATCAATGAGCAGACCAAGGAGATTGACCCTATCAAACTCAAGAGCATAGTAGAGGGACTTGACCCCGATACTGTCGGCAAGGAGAATATTGATGCGGTCAAGCAGTTGGTGGATGAGATGATAAAGGGCAATGCAAGTTATGTCCAAACCCTTTATGAAGGCTATAAGAAGTTCCTTGACTATGAGCATCAGAAGACGATAGTAGCACAGAGGGAAGCCGAGGTGCGGGATAAGATTGCAAAGAACACGGCTCTTTCGGAGGACGAGAAGAAGAAACTGACCCAGGCATCATTCCAGCGTCAGACCGAGGAGACCCTTTCCATCGATGTGGAGGAGTTCAAGGCTTCCGACCAATATGTCAAGGCATTTGAGGATATTGACAGGCTCTCCACCGCTACTATCACGAGGTTATTGCGTCTTCTTGATGATTTCAAAAAGAAGAACGCATCTGCCTTGGCGGAGAATCCCGAGCAGATGAAAGCCTTGATGACCGAATACAATAAGCTATATGACGGTGTAATTGCAAGGAATCCGTTCAAGGCGGTTGTAAGTGGTCTCAAGGAATATGCCGATGCTATCTACAGAGTCAAAGCAGCAAGGAAGGATTTGAAAGATGCAGAGGATAGTGGTGATTACGATACGGTAATCAAGAAGCAAAAGACTCTTTCCGATGCATTGGATAAGCAGAAGGCGGCTCTCTATAAGGTAGAGAAGGGATTCAAGAACGCCTCGGATGCCATATCCAATCTATCTTCGACCCTTTCCAACGTGGTTGAGTTGTTAGGCTTGGCAGAGGACAGTGATGTAGCCGTATTTGTTCAGGAACTCGTCAAGTGGTTCGGAATGCTGTCCACAGTGCTTGGTACTATCGCTACGGTCATCGCTATCATTGAGGCTGAAATGGCTCCTTTGCTGTTGATAGCATCTGCCATAGCCGCAATCGGAGCGGCAGTATCGTTCTTCACGGGAGCGAAGGCTCGGAAGGCGAACAAGGAGATAGAGGAACTCTCCAAGACCATAGATGACCTGTCCTATGCGTATGAACGGCTTGAAGCCGCACAGGAGAAATCCCTCGGTTCGGAGTATATTCAGAACTACAAGAAGCGGATGCAGACCTTGCTTGCCGAGCAACAGGCTTACTTGGAGCAAGCCGAACTTGAGCGGAGCAAGGGCAAGAAAGCCGATAAGGACAAGATAAAGGACTACGAGGATAATGCGAGAGAAGCTGCGGATAGAATCAAGGATTCGGTTTCCGAGGTGCAGGATTACCTTGCAGGAACGGACATCACATCGGCAGCGAGGGATTTCGCTTCATCCTGGATTGATGCATATAAGGAGTTCAGAAGTACCAAGGATGCGATAACGGAGGATTTTCGCGACATGATTCAGAACATGGTTGTCGAGGGTATTGCCGCTTCTCTTGTCCAGAACATTCTGGACCCGTTGTATAGGGCTATCGGCAATGCCGCATCCGATACTATCATTACTGCCGATGAGATAGCCGGAATTGCAGACATGGTTCCCGGAGCGGTTGATTCGATTGACCGGGCATTGACGGTAGTGATGGAACGGCTAAAGGCTTCCGGCTATGACATCCGCAAGCAGGCAACCGGATTGCAGGGCATCAGCAAGGATATTGCAACGGCATCGGAGGAGTCTATCCTTGGGTTGTCCGCAGGTATCAATACGCAGAATTTCTACATCAGCCAGATACACGCAAATGTTGCCGCCATTCTCGCCAAGATAGGAGGAGGCAATGTATCCACAACGGGCGGTGTTGATATGAAGGCTCTTGTTGATATGCAGAATCAGCATTTGTCCTATCTGCCTGTGATAGCACAACACACCTCGGATATACTCGTGAGATGCGAACGTGCTGCAACGGCTTGCGAGAATCTGTCGAAGAACATCAGCCGAATCATTGTTCCGAGAGGTTCGCAGTCGTCATATCAGGTGGGTGTTACGCTCAATTAATTTCCTTGTTTATTCATATATTTAGGGAGCTGCCGTGAGGTACCTCCCTATTTTCTTTTATCATTGATTTTCTTATATTTGCAACATAAGGAACTTATATTTGCAACATAAGGAGCTTATATCTATAAGATGTCGGAGTGGAAGGACATACTGCTCGCAAGAGCGAAAAGCCAAGGTATGTGCCGAGAGAATTTCTTGGCATTGGAGAGGTGTAGTAGCAAGGAGTCTGCCATAGTGCTGTATAAGCGGACTATTGATTGGGCATTGGAGGAATCCTACCCAGGACTTGATGTCATCCGTCAGCATTTCTCCGATTCGGAAGACTGCGGCATCTATGTGGATAAGAACTTCGGAGAACCAAAGGATATTGGCGACAAGGTGGCGGTTTTCCACCACTGCAACGGGGTCATTCGAGCAGGTCTTGATGTGGAAAGGGCAATCATCCCTATGCTCTATCTCGCAGATGGGAGCCACTTGACAGTAGAGGGCAACGGATACGATGTCATCGTGCCTGTCTACCTATGCGAAGGATGCTCGGTTGTTGCAAAGGATGGGATAAGACTCAAGGTTTATCATATAGGCAAAAAGTGAGACTATGATAAAAGTAAGGATTCAGATAAACGATGGACAGGCAATTGATTCCGATTCAGGATTCGGTCTTGTCTACCTTGGTTCAGACCACCGCTTCGATGCTCCGCTGAAAGAGATGGAAAGCACCTCGTACCCCGAGCAGGCAGGGAAGAATGTCAACCCCAAGACGGTCAAGGACGCATTCGATTACACCGTCAGGTTCTTCGTCCGAGCAGGTGGGGCATTGAGTAACGCCAATGCCATTATCCATTCCTTCAATAAGCAGTTGTTCACGGATGTGGACGGAGTGCAGACCCGTAATAGGGTCACGTTCTATAACGACTATAAGAAAGTCAAGATAGTCGGCTATCCTCAACCTATCAGAGAAGCCACCGATTTTTGGAGGGATGACTATGGCAGGATTGCCGATGTGGTATGCGTTGAATGGGTAATCAGTGTTGATAACCCGTTATTGTGTGATTTCAATATAGCATAGTAGATATAGTATGGATAAGATAAGACTCGGTAATGATATAGAGATGCGTTGGAGCATCTTTACCCGTGACGGGGATAACAAGGTTCCGTATAACCTTGAAGGGAGGGCATTGACCCTTTCGGTGGTCAACCGCACAGGAGAGAGCGAGATTGAGTTCTTCGCTGAAGGCAACATTGTCACGGGTGTCTTCCGTGGCAGAGACCAAAGGATACTTGGCAAGCACGGGGTCATCCTCCGTGAGAACAACGGGGAGAATGGGATGCGAACCATTGATGCCTGCGATGCCTTTGAACTCGTTGCCTGCTCCTGCGAGGAGGCTTTGGGTTCTCCTGGTACTATTCAGTTGTTCCACTTGACCTTTGATTCAACTATCGGAGCAATCACGGGTACTATTGATCCTATCCTCAATCACGAAGCGGAGCAGGCTGAAGCCGAAAGGAAAGCCAATGAGATTATTCGCAAGGCTAATGAGCAGCAGAGGATTGATAATGAGAAGCAACGCAATGTCAATGAGATTCTCCGCAATATCGCAGAGGAGGAGCGTGAAAGAGCCGAGCAGGAGCGTCAGGTCAATGAGGACTTGAGGAAAGCGGACGAGGCTGAACGCAAGACCAATGAGGAGAGCAGGGTTCAGAGTGAATCCGAACGTGTCTCATCCGAGGAGGAGAGATTATATGCAGAGTCAATCAGGGTTGCCAATGAGAATGCGAGGATAGCATCCGAAGCCAAGAGAAAGGAAGCCGAAACCGCAAGGATTGAAGCCGAAGACAAGAGGATAGTATCCGAGAAGAACCGATTGTCTGCCGAGTCATCACGCATCGCCAACGAAGACTCAAGGAGAGCCAACGAGGACTCAAGGTTGTCCGCAGAGGCGAAGAGGGTTAATGCCGAGTTGGAGAGGCAAGCCAAGTTCGCCTCTATGGTCGTTCAATCTACGGGAGATGCAACAGATAAGGTGATGAGCCAAAAGTCAGTTACCGAGGCTCTGAAAGGGAAGCAGGACACCCTCACCGCTGGCAACGGCATCAGCATTGAGGGGAATGTGATAAGTGCAAGTATTGCCGAGACAGTAGACAACATCGTCAATGCTGGCTATGTCTTTGCCGGGGTTGCAACACCATCTACCGACCCAGGCACACTTGATGCGAAGGTCTTCTACCTTGCCAATGGCAAGGGAACTTATACCAATTTCGGAGGTCTTGAGGTAACGGAAGATGAGGTGGTTATCCTATATTATAATACCGCTTGGCACAAGGTGGCAACAGGGATAGCATCCCAGGCGAAACTTTCCGAGTTAGAGGGAGAAGTGAATCCTTTATCCGAGTTTAAGGATGAGTACCTTTCCATTGAGCAAGGAACAGAGGATATAATAACTCCTATCTCGGATGTGGTCGATGGATATGTGACAAAGGATGGCATAGCAGGAACATCTGCGACAAACTATAAGAACACAGGAAAGGTGGCAGTTGTAGAGGGAGACATCGTGACCTTTATCTCAAGTCAGTCAACAACGCAGAAGTCAAAATTTGCATATCTGTGTGCGTGGGATGAAAATGGAAATGCCTTGCCTTCTCTCGGCTTGAATGGTGTAATCGAAACAACCTATGTTGTGCCAAGTTCTGTCCATTTCGTGACACTTACTTTCAATGCGACAGACTATCCAGTCAACAACTTGTGCGTATATATCACAAAGGCTGTCACAAATGTGGCATTCCCAAAGTTAGACACATTGGATGCGTTTATTGAGGAAGATAGTTATGATGCGATAGACTATCCACAGGTCGCACAGATTCCAGGCTATTATTTTAGTGGAGCAATAGGTGGTACAGCATCGTACTTCCATATCCATTTGGAAAACTTGAAAGAAGGTGATGTAATCACATTCTTCACCACAAATGACGGAAACTACGCATACAGATTCCTTGATGCTTACAAGGGTACTACAAGAGTCCCATCTGCATCCTCAAATATAGGTGCTAAAGTGGTGACAATACCAAGTGGCGTAGATAATGTATATTTAAGTTACGCAAACGGCTATTCTGACGGAAAAGTCCGTATTGTCCGAGGTACAACAAGCAAAAGCCTAAAGGGGCTGACCTTGCCATCTAATGTGGCATTGAGAAAGGGTGCAGCAAGTGTGAAAGCAGAGACTTTGCAGCCAAACACAATACTTTATTTGTTCAAGAACTTTGACAACAAGAAAAACTCTTCTCTTGAGGTATATGCCAAGTTTGATTCTTTTGACATGATTACTTTGGGACACGGAGGGAATATTGGATATGGTAATAAGGTAGTGGTTGATGCAGAAAAGATAACTTGCTACTACAATGGTACACAGAATTTCCAAGTGTCGCATGGACTTGCCATCAGTTCATATATCCATATAATCGTGACAAGGGGAAAACGCACGAATGCAAGAGTGACTATCAATACTACGAGTGGAACATTCACAACGGAAGAGATTAATTTCATCGCTTGTAGAGGTGAAATATATGCAGTTTCTTCTTCGGCTCTCTCCGATGTCGTATTGTCTTATGTGGCAAAGGACTTGCTGAAAGACATCTATCTCTTCGGTGATAGTTACACCTCGCTTATGGACCCATCAAGGTATCCGAAATATCTTGATGAAGTATATGACTGCATTGACAATATGATGATGTGTGGATTCGGTGGTGTCGGCTCTATGGTTGAGATTCAGTCACTCATCTCTGCCTTGTCATTGGCGAAACCTAAATATCTCATTTGGGCACTCGGAATAAATGATGCTGATTCATCAAGTGCAGTGAATGCAAACTGGCTGATTTGCTACAACGAGGTCATTGAGCATTGCAAGAGATACGAAATCGTGCCGATATTCTGTACCATCCCGAATGTCCCTACAATCAACAACTCATTCAAGAATGATATAGTGAGGAATAGTGGATATAGGTACATTGACTTTGCAAAGGCTGTGAATGCGGAAGATGTAGGTTCTCCTTGGTATGATGGAATGCTATCAAGTGATGGAATCCATCCTACTGAATTAGGAGCAAAGGCACTTGCTGCGAGATTTATAACGGATTTCCCCGAAGTAATGGGATAGTAGAGTAACTCAGTATGTTTTGATTTTGATAAAGACGCGATGGACTGGACTAACATAATAATGACATTGATTACATCGGGGGCATTCACGGCAATCTACCTGCTTGGAGACCGCAAGACCGCTTCCGTGCTTGAGAACGTGAGCAAGACCATTGACCAATGGCAGGGACTGCTGAAGGAGGTCAAGGAGGAACTCGCTGCCAAGACGGAGGAGTACAAGGAGGGGCAGAGGCAATTCGATGCCGCCATAGCAGCCAAGGATGCCAAGATTGATGCTCTCTACAAGGAGATAAGCTACAATCGTGATGAGAGGGACAAACTCTCCTCCAAGGTGGCATTTCTCACGGCTTACCGATGCAAGAAGATAGGATGCACCCAAAGGGAGCCGCCCTTCGGCTCTGCAATGGACAAGGAGACGAACAAGTACAACAAGGAGACAAATGGGTACAATAAGTAAGAATTTCTCCTACAAGGAGTTTGAGGAATCGGAGACGGCTGAACGCAAGGGCATAGCCAACGTAATCAACACCACGGAGATTCGTGATTCGGTCAAGGCTCTCGTCCTCAATGTGCTTCAGCCGTTGAGAGATGCTTGGGGCAAGCCGTTGCACATCAACAGCGGCTATCGTTGCCCTGCTCTCAACGAGGCGGTGGGTGGTGTACCGACCTCGGCCATTTGTATGGCCAAGCAGCTGACGTGGCTTGCGACAACCCTTACGAACTCGCAAGTCTTGCGAAGGAACTCAATCTGCCGTACGACCAGATGATACTCTATCCGACCTTCGTACATTTCTCCCACAAGCTCAACGGGAAGCAAAGGAAGAAGATACTATACAATTGGCGATATAAAGGGAAGAAGGATTTATAATACCTGCTATAACACTACAAGAAGCTCAGAACTTCCAAGATTATCAGGGGAACTTCCAAGATTATCAGGGGAACTTCCAAGATAAGAAGAATAACCACCAACTCCTTAAATGCTATAACGTGAAAAAGATTCTCAACTACATCCTTTCGGCTTTATTCCTGATATGGGAATTGCCGCAGAACATCATCGGTGCAATCGTCCTCTACATCTATGCCACATTCTCGGATGTGATAGTTGTTGATGAAGGAACTTCGGTCTCGGTCTATACCTCTATCAAGGGAGGTCTCTCTTTAGGTACGTTCAATTTCCTCCAAAAGGGATACTATCGCAATCCTTCCAAGTATGTCACAAAGACTATTCTTCACGCAGAGGGGCATCGCAAGCAAAGCAGGATTCTTGGGCCACTCTATCTCCTTGTCATCGGATTGCCTTCGGTGATTTGGAAGGCATTATGGACTTGCTTCAAGTATTTCCGCAAAAAGGACTACTATTCTTTCTACACGGAGAAATGGGCAGACAAACTTGCAGGGGTTGAACGATGAAGAAGTTCTTGGAATACTTACTCCGCATCTTACTCATCGTTGTCTTTGCCTCCGCTGCCTATCTCCTTCTCTCTCATCTTTGTCGGAGGGATACCCCACCGCAGATTAAGGAGGTGAGGGTAACGGATACTTTGATAGTATGGGATACTATAACCATAGAGAAGCCGGTCTCCATCACGACCAAGGTCAGGGATACCGTGCGTATTGCCGTTCCGAAGGTGCAGACCGATACTATGCACGATACCATCTTCGTTTATCTGCCTCAACAGGAGATAGTATGGACTGATTCTCTCTGTTCGGTCTATGCTCACGGCATCAACCCTGTCATTGACTCGGTAACACACTTCCTGCCTACGAGAACGATAATCCCAAAACCAAGTCCGAAGAGGTGGGGAATAGGTATCCAAGCAGGGTACGGAGCATCGGAAGACGGGTTATCTCCATACATCGGAATAGGAGTAACTTATTCGCTGATACGTTTTTGACGAAATTTTACTAACTTTAGGGCACATAGTTAGTTAGTGCTTTTAATATTCCTCCCTCGGCATTGAATATTATGCTCAATACCGAGGGGTTTCAATAAGAGAGGATATGATTAAACAGATACAGGAGATTAACTTTCCGCAGTACGCGACTCTTTCGCAAGCCAAGGTCAACATCAATGATATGGGCGATATGTCCATATCGGCACAGGTCAAGATTGATGGAGACATAAAGCCTGACTTTTCCTACGATTGGGAGGTTGAGTTCAAGGGAGAGAGATACATTCAGCCGTACCGCTCCCCTCAAGGAACGAAGGACAACTCATCTCGGAGTACCATTATGGAACTCACGTTCTATCACAAGGCCGAATGGATGATGAGGACACAGATGTTCGTTGAGATGGCTTCCACGGAGTCGGGCACTGCGATAGCCGACAAGTACGAGGCTTCTCTCGGTCTGTCCTTATCTGATTTCGTCACAGCATTCAACAATGTCCTGAAGCATTTCTTCGGGAATGCCATAGTGATGACCCTTAATCCCAACAGGTCGTTCTCCTCGGAAAGAAAGTATGTCAACATATCCTATTCCTATATATGGGATGTATTGCAGCAGGTCTACGAAATATACGGAGTGCGTTGGAGGATAAAGACCGATGAGAACGGAGTATTCATGATCCTTGTCGGTTATGATGCCGAAGACCTGACCCACATCTTTGAGTACGGCTTTGAGGGAGGCTTGATGAGCGTCCAACGGCAGGTGCAGAGTTTGGAGATACGCAACAGGCTTCTCGGCAGGGGAGGGGACAAGAATCTCCCTGCATACTATTTCAAGAAGGCTCCCGATGATTCTCTCTTTGAGAGCGACCCTGATTGGATACCCGAGCTTGCCAACATCTATTTCGCCAATCTTCGTGGAAAGACCTTCCGTGATTATGTCAAGGGGTGGAAAGCCAAGCATTACGGTGGAGCGGCTATGAGCAACCCTACGGAGGCTTATACTGCGGGATACACCGATGAGAAGTTCAACCCAATCGAATACGTTGACGATGCTGATTCAATCGCAAAGTACGGTGTCATCATCGGAGGATTGGATAACAACGAGGAAATCTATCCTTCCATTCAAGGAGCCGAGGGTGGGGTTGATACTATCGTTGCAGCAGAGCAGGTAGAGGATGATGATCAAGAGGCTGCTGCTGATTCGGAGAGTCAGATAATCAACGTCACGGGAGACAGTGCCACTGCGGAGAATGTTGCTTCGGGGAGCACCGTTACTCTCACTATGGCAGCGGATAAGCGAAGGCACAAGTTCACTATCCCTGAAGGCAATATCGGTTACGTTCAGATTGGAGAGGTATCTTACCTCGCAACATACAGGAGCCGTCTTGAGGGAAGGGTAGACCTCTCGGCTACTATCATCACGCAGTCCATAGTCACGCACATCTTCAACTCCGCTACCGATGCCGAGGTGGGCAAAGATGCTTTCAGCAATCTCCCCGCAGGTACATACTATTGGTCGCAGGAGATAACTCTTCTGAACGGAAGCGACTACAAGGCTACCTCAATCAAGGCTACCTTCAACGGATTGAAAGTGACATACGGAACGGGTATATCCGAGGGGTGGAAGCCGACATTCAATATTTGGGTCAAGAACATCTGGGGTACTACCAAGCGTGTTTCCGAGTCCGATACCGCCTATGCCGACAGGGTATGGTTGCCTATCCTCGGAGACCGGCTTGGGAACGAGGCGAAGGTGGTATTCACCTCGGGGTGGCTGTCCTTCAGCAGTGATTGGGAGTTCACTATCGTGGATTATGCCTATGACACATCGGTGAAAGGAGCCGAGTGGAGATTGACCCTTCAGAAATCCGATGCGGAATTGGATGCAACGGGCAAGTTCATACCGAACAGCACCACCAATGCCGTTGCAGGAGACACCTTCTTCTTCATAGGTATTGATATGCCTCATCAGTATGTCCTTTGGGCAGAGCAGAGGCTTGATGACTACAAGAGGGATCAATTGGAGAGCCTTGCTAAAATCAACCCTACCTGGGTGGTGCAGACCGATAAGGTAAGGCTCAATCAAGCCGAAAAGGGTGAAGGAAGCTCTGAAGAGGGTGGAGGAAGCTCCGAAGAGGGTGGAGGAAGCTCCGAAGAGGGTGGAGGAAGCTCCGAAGAGGGCGGAGGATGTATAGCGGACACCCTGTCGGTAGGATGCAGTCTGCGTCTGACCGACAAGAGGCTGATTGATGCTGCCTATGTCACTTTGTACGTTCAGAGCATCAGTTACAATTGGGATGAGAATACTATCATCAATCCCGATATTGACATAGTATTGTCCGACAAGCCTTCCCCTGTGGTCAATCCCGTATCGCAGATTCAGGGTAACATTGAGGAACTTAACAAAAATGTTACATCCCTTTCCTCTATCAAGAATGAGATTCTCTCTGCCATAGATTCCATTTACTTACGCAAGGACGGCATCAAAGACCTCTCGCTCTCGCAGACGGAGTTCCGCAACCTCATCAACGGACTTGGCTTCCGCAAAGGAAGGATAGGAGGTTCGGGATGGGGCATCTATCGTGATTCGGTAGGCAAAGCCGTGGGTGAGTTTGACCGCCTTGTGGTAAGGGATTCGCTTGATGTAGCAAGCATCACCGTTGAGCAGGTCAAGCAGTTCTCGGGGACGCAGATATTCTCCGAGGCAGGGATGGTTTGCACCGAGGTGGTAGATACCAATAAGGGATACTATTGCTACTATGACACCAAGGGCGGTGAGATAACAAATATGTTTCAAGCCAATGACATCGCTTGGTGCTTGCAGTTCGACTACGATTCCTCGCAGTTGAAATACTACAAGAGAAGGGTTATCTCCGCAGGAAGCAACTACATCCTTCTGTCCAAGACCGACTATGACGGAACGGGCATCCCTGAAGCCAATGACTCCATTGTTCAGTTCGGTAACTTCACGAATAAGGAAAGGCAATCGGCCATTGCTCTCAATCCGCACGATGGTGGCTCTATCGTGGTCTATTCGGGCATTGACGGATACAACATCACTAACCGCAACAAGGTTGGACTCGGCTTCAGCAAGGAGACGGGCAAGGCGTTCCTCTACGGCTATGGAGAGTTCTTCTTCGGAGACCGCAACCTTGAGAGCAACTACATAACCTTCCAACAGAAAGAGGGAGATTTTGAGCCTAAATTGTACATCAAGGGCAATATCACTATCGGCAGTGGCTCTTCAGGCTTGTCCAATCTGTCCGAGTGGGCTGCTGCTCAAGGCTCCATAGACTCGGCTGTATCCAAGGCCGATAGTGCCTATTCAGCGGCAACGAGTGCGAAGAATACGGCAGAGAGTGCAAAGAATAGGGCAGAGGCGGCAAAAACGGCAGCAGAGAGTGCAACCACCGCAGCCAACGAAGCCAAAGCGAGTGCCGATGCCGCCAAAGCGAGTGCCGATGCCGCTCAATCACGGTTGGAGGATTTCGCTTCGGACTCCATTATCTCTCCTATGGAGAAGCCCTCGCTCATTCTGCTGAAAGCCGATATAGTATCGGAATATAGTCAGATAGTATCAGAGTGTACCAAGTACGGAGTTGCCTACACCGATTTCACTACCGCATACATCAATGCCTTAACTGCACTGAACAAGTACACGGAAAATATGACTGTAGACACTCCAAAAGAGTCAGATTACGACAACATCTCGGCATACTATAACGCAAGGCAGACCGTGCTTGACAGTGTAGCTACCGCAGCGAAGAAGGTAGCCGATGATGCTATGATCAAGGCAGAGGCGGCAGAAACGGCAGCAAAAGCGGCAACCGCCAATGCTTCCGAGGCTTTATCGGGAGTCAATAAGCTCAATGACGATAATACTCTCTCTATTCCCGAGAAGCGTACATTGAGGCAGATAATGCAAGCCATAACCGTCCAGAAAGGCACGAAGGAGTTGTTCTCGGGCACTATAAGCCGATCAATGGTCAGCGGTTCATCCTGGGTCAAGGTCACGCAAGCCGATGCGGATGCAGACTCCTCGCTCTCTAACTTTGTTGGTTTCTATCGTTCGCAGAACCGAACCAATTCAAGTTACAGTACGGTCGAGTTGACCTTTACTATGGCTATGAACGGCATAGTCAAGATTGATGTAGCGAGCGTGGGCGAGGCGAGCAACGATTACTTGGCGGTATCCACCATAGACCCAATAAGCAACCTCACCAACAGCACACTCTCTTCCGCTGCCGTGACTACCAAGGATAAGGTTGGCAAGATTATCAGTTTGAGTTACGGACTCACGGCAGGAACACACACCTTGCAGATTATGTATCGCAAGGACTCAAGCGTCAGTTCGTTGCTTGACAGCGGTTTCTATCGGATAACCACCGAGATGGAGACGGGAAAGAATGCGGGTCTTGCGGGTTCGTTCCACTCCTCTTATTGGCCTGCTTCCAATAGTGACAATATAACCTTGCAGGAGAAAGCCGAGGAGCTCAACAGGAAGTTCGATGAACTTGTTGACTACCTCAACGACCCTTGCCATATATGGGATGATACGGAGACTGCATTGACTGACGGAGCCACGATAAGGGACAACATAATGACCCTTATCCGGGACTACTATGACCTTGAGACCGAGACCAACAAGCTCGTGGCAACGTATGCCGTCAAGAGTGACTACGACTACTTGAAGCAGACCTTCCAAGATGGCACTACCACCATTGATGGCGGTGTGATTATGTCAGAAGCCGTTGCGGTCAAGAACGAGTCTTCCGAGGTTGAAGCGATGCTCAACGGCTCAAGCAATTTCTCCGAGGATGCTCACGGGAAGATGCTCATCATTGCAGGTATCCCTTCCGTATCCTCATCGGGCAGTTCTCTCCTGTCTGAACGTATCAAGGAGGCACAGACCATAGTCTTTGAGGACGGTACGGTCAGGACTAATATGTTGGAGGGCAAAGGAGGTACGTTTGCAGGTTCGCTCAATGCCGTTGACGGAACATTCAAGAAGCTCATCTGCGTCAATAGTAGCGGAGAAGAGATTGGTGCTATCACGTTCTCCACTGAAGGTAGGTTGTGGTTCGACAATTGCGACCTCTATCATCAGGGAACCAAGGACGGACGTTCCCTTCGTTTCTACGCATCAAATATCTTTGCGAGAGGAACATTCGGAGCATACGGAAGGACTACTATCCTCGTTGAAGGAACTACGGCAAAATACTATGTCAATGGTCTCTCCAACTCTCCTGTTTATACGCAGACCCTTTCTGCGAAGACCGATACGGGAGGCAATAGTTACTACACCGTTGACCTGTATGCCGATTCAAACGCCAATGATGCCATCCTCGGTATTCCGTTCGATACTGTTATCATCAAGCAGTCGGGCACAACACGGAGGAATTTCTTCATCAAGTCTACCAAGGGGAAGAAGTTCACGGTCATCAATGCCAACGATGACAACAACAACATCTACATCTATATCCGTGGGGAGTTATGGAATATGGCTGGCGGTGTTGCAGTTGAACTCTTCAATGCAGGATATGACAACCTGCTTCCTGCGGGTACATCAACCGATATGGGAGGCGGAATAATCATCCTTTCAAAGTACGATAACGATTGGTAGTGGATATGAAACTCAAGGTTAAGGTCAACAATGCTCCTTCCAAGGGCAAAATAACCGCCCCTAACGGCAAAATGACATCAAGGATGATTAAGGTATCATTTGAGAATAGAAATGCTCCTACGGGGCAGAAAATGACATATACTGCGAATGTCAGGATGGAATGATGAAAAAGGATGTAGACATAGGCCCGATAATGGCTATGATGAGGAGTGCTTACCGCTTGGTCAAGATTGCTCCGTTCGCCTACTCGGTCATCTATATCGTGGGAATCGGCATATATGCCTTCTGTGGAGAGGATATGTCGGATTTCATCAAGGTGATGCTCTATGTCTCTCCTGTGACTGTGATATACAACCTTCTTCTCTCCAAGGCATTCAAGTTATGCATTTGGCACAAGATAGAATGCTGTCTGCCTCTTGCAGTTATAGTGGCACTTGCTGTTGATGCGTTCTTCCCTCTTGATAAAGTAGCCACGGCAGTGATAATTGCCATACTGTGCATCTGCATCGGCTTATCTGTAACCAACCTTATATTCATATTTCATCATAACCCCTATGAACACCAAGAAGATACTGCTGACAATACTTGATTTCCTGCGTTATCAGGTCGAAAACGACAAATGTACATCCGAAGAGATGAAATCTATCCTTGATACGGTCAGCGAATCAATGATAGTATCTGCCACTATAAAGGATATAGCGGAGTTCTATGGACAATCGGAAAGCAATGTGAGCAATGTCATATCAAGAAGACCGATACCGAAGACGCAGAAACCCAAGAGAAGGGTCTACTATAACCTTGCCTTCTTCAGCAGGATTATTCCAAACTCATGGAGAAAGAACTGACTACTCCCACAGTTAAAACTGTGGGGTTCTTGGGGCAAGCTCGGAGTAACCTCCCACTTTAAGCCCGCAAAGGGATAGTCCTTCCCTTTCTATATTTCTTGCAGCATTCAAATCCCTGTTGTGGTGCGTTCCGCACACAGGACAAGTCCATTCCCTTACATTCAGGTTCTTGACTTTTTCTTCCTTGTACCCACACTCCGAACAGGTTTGGCTACTTGCAAACCACTTGTCTATCTTGACAAGATTGTCGCACTTGTATTCAAGCATATTCAGAAACATACTCCACCCGCAGTCGGATATTGCTTGTGCAAGGTGATGATTCTTTTGCATGCCTTTCACATTCAAGGTCTCAACACAGACAGTTGAGTAGTTCTGTGCAATCCAAGTGCTTACCTTATGCAAGTAGTCATATCTTTGGAAGGCAATATGCTCATGCAGTTTCGCGGCCTGTTTAACCGCTTTCTTCCAATTGTTTGACTGCTCTTCTCTCTTTTTACCTTGTTGGTATCTTCTGTTGGCAATCCTTTGCAGTACCCTCAGTTTCCTGAGATTGTGCTTCAGGTATTTTTGGTTTTCAAATACCTTTCCGTCACTAAGTACCGCAAAGTCCTTAATGCCCATATCAATACCGACAGATTTGTTGTTATTCAATTTAGCCCTATCCTCCGTCTCATACAGAACAGATATGAAATACCTATCTGTCGATGTATGGCTGATTGAATAGGACTTTATTTTCCCATTTATCTTGTTGTTGTGCCCCTTGAAAAATCTGACAGTTCCAATCTTGGCGATCTTGATTGTCCAATTGTCATAATCTATCGCACAAGCGATAGGTATCCTGAAACTATCCCTTATACCCTTTTTCTTGAATTTAGGGAAGCCGCTGCCACCCTTGCGAAAGAAGTTAGCATAGGCGGTATCAAGATTTCTGATTGCCTGTTGCAAGGACTGACTTGGAGCGTCCTTAAGGAATGTTAATTCTTTTTTAAGTTCGGGCAGTTGGTTGATCAGTTCAAAAGCTGAAAGTGTTGTACCATTTTCCTTATATGCACTAATCTTCCTATCAAGCATGGTGTTATACACCTTGCGACAGCACCCACAGGTCTGCTTAATCTGCTCCTTCTGAGTGTTGGTAGGATTTAGTTCATATTTGATGGCTCTCAGCATTAGTTAAACTTTTGATCTTCTATATACTTCTTAATAGTCTCTTCATTTATGCACCCTATTGTTTCGCAGTAGTAACTTCTTGTCCAAAGGCAGGGCAACCTTTTTCTAAGGTGAGGGAACTCAGTCCTCAATATCCTGCTACTCTTCCCCTTAAGGTTCTTGACTATGAGGTGTATTGGAATTGTTGGAGTCCCTTTGAGGAAGATGTGTATATGGTCGGGCATTACCTCCATAGTATCAATTGTACAGCCACTATCTTCTGCAAGCTCAGGCAGTAATTCATTCAGTCTTGTTTCAACTTCACCAACAAGTACCTTTCTTCTGTATTTGGGACACCATATGATGTGGTAGTTGATGTTGACAACCGAAGTTGTATTGTGCTTAAGGTTCTTCATATATTAGTTAAATAGTTGTTAAACTAATTTTCTAATGCAATATACAAAAATATTTTAAAAAAGTAAAATTAAAGAACTCCTGCTTTCAACCCACCATTAAAATGGTAGGTTTTCCCGCAGGAAAATCATAACCACAGCGGGCCTCACGGTCGGCTGTGGCTGGAAGTTAACTAAACATGAAAAACGCAAAGAAACCATTTTCACTTATGAGTCAACACAAATATAACAATTCTTTTTCTTTATCCAACACTTGATATGCCCCTTCTGCCCCGAAGACGGAAGCTTCTTTTTCCAACACGTATTCCCCTACTTCACAATGCTTTAGCATTATCTTGTTGGTGATTACCAAAAGACGATACCTTTCATAAACTTTGTGTTGCGGTTAATATTGACCGTGACATAACTCTTTTATACTATGGAAGGTATGAATTATCTTACTGCGGGAGACCTCGCTCTCCACAGTCAGGAAATGAGAGGTGGCGGGTATGACGGATACTATGGATGCCATCGCTCGGGCAAGGGAATGGCCGCAACGGGTATCGGTCTCGCAGCCGGTCTCGGTGGTGCTGCTCTCTTCGGAGTGCTCCTTGCCGCTTGGGGATTCAACAACGCATCACAGGCAAGAGCCAAGGCAGCGGAGAATCTCTGCGCAGGTAACACCAAGGCGATAGACATTCTCGCCAACAACTACCTCGTTGAGAGGCAGAGCCGTGAAGGTTGGCAGAACATGCACGCTCCTACTATCACGCAGTACACCGATGTACGCACAGGCGCAGGAGCATTCTCGGGTGCAGGAGCAAACGCTCTTGCTTCGGCAAGTGCCGAGGCTCTCGCTCTCAATGCCCTGCTTGGAGGCAATGCACGCAACGGACAGACCTGCCCACAGCCTGTGGCTCTGTATCAGCCTGCTATGCCGTGCAGATGCAACACCTGCTGCAACGACTGATGTCCTATGGAGAGGGATTGATCATCCCTCTCCTTTTCCTAATCCGCTGGACCATGTTTCCAAAAAGAAAGATTGATATGGAGCGTATCATCCCAACATCCAAGATGTCGCTGAAGATGAGTTGTATCCGTGCCTGTGGCAATGATATCAAGGCTGCATCGGAACTCTATGATTTCTTCATCAAGGATATGCCGTCCATACCCGATTTCGATGTGGCACCTCCTTCCACCATGCAACAGATAACCGAAGGAGCAAAGAAGATATTCGGGTGGATTGACAACAACCAAGATAAGATTGCAGGATACTATAATTTGATTCAACAGATGAGAGGGAAAGTGACCATTACCGCACCTCTTCAGGCTCCTCCCATACCAAATGAATAAGACCTATGGATGACTATAAACCATACAAAGCGCAGTTCTATATCTACGCAAGAAATGAGCAGGAGGTCAACGAACTGACCCGAGCATTGAACGGCTTTGTCCGTGAGAGATACCATTCGGGAACTCTCGTCAGAGCAGAGAGCATCGTAAGAGCTTTGGAAGCGTTCGGAAATAATCCGATGCTGATAAACTACCTTCGGAAATAACCCGATACTCCTGAATTACCTTCGGAAATAACAGAGAACCCTAACCCTTGGAAACGATATACTATGAATGAGATTTACAAACTTTTGGTCAACATACACGAGATAGTCAAGGCGAACAACATGTTCCTGACTGAAATGGAGCAGAGGCTTGTCGCTATTGAGCAAAAGGTCACGATAGAAGAAACCTCCGGGCCTGACGTTCCCGGCACGGAGAACGTGGAAAATCAGTAGGGAACAAAAAAACTTGTTCATTATGGGCAAAATCACTTCAGCCATTATCACGCCGGTCTTGGCAGCCGGGTCAACAACATCACCGTACCTCTTTCAGGTCAACATCACGCAGAGGCTGTGCCACTCATCCTGCATCGGATTGCAGCCGTCTTTCTTCCCGGTATTCTCCTTCAAGGAGATATCCAAGGTAGCGGACAATCAGTACATGGTCAGGGTACATCTTGAAGGCACGATAGTATATGTGCCGTGCGATGGCAACGAATGTTGCACGAAGACTCAACTCATCTCGCAGGATTTCTCTATTCCTGTGGCATCGGTCAATGCACCTACTACCGTCACAGTAGAAGGAGGCACTCCTGTCAATGCGATAGTAGGACAGCCTTGCCAGAGATGCAGCAGGACATTCGTGTCCGAGGCTCCTCTGTCTCTCACGATCGCCTGACGATGATTGGGATAGCATTGATTGTTATGGCGGTGGCATCGCTGATGCATCATCTCGGGTTATCCGAGGCGATTGCTGATGTTGTGTCAAAGATAGCGGGGTGTAGCAAGTGTCTTACCTTTTGGTCGGTTCTTGCCGTCCTCATACTATCGGGATGCAATCTCCTTATAGCGGTGGCAGTAGCCATAGTCATGGCTTATATCTCACATTGGTTTGGGTTCGTTCTTATCCTTTGCAACCGATTATATGACAGGGTATGGAAAAGTCTTCAAAGAAAAAACCTCAACCGAAGGAGTTGAATACGGCTCAACCGAAGGAGCTGAATATGCCGAAAAAGGAAAGGCCTGTACCCCTTGCGGAATACAAGCCTATCCCTAAATTCGGTTCAGGATGTCAGTCCTGTTGAGGTTGCGCCTTTCCGAGTCAGCGGTCGGAGAGGCGCTTGATTTCTACCTCCAAGGGAGTATCCTCCCAGGTCTGCTCGGGGAACAGGTCAGAGGGGAGCTTGACGCAGTAGAAAGGGTTTGACGGCTGATAATCAGCGGGGAACCATACCCCGTTCTCGTTTCTCGTCAGTTCTGTATTGTACAGAAACAGATTTCCATTCTTGTCTCGTGCTATCCACATAGTATTAAATTCTTGAGTACCTAAAACACCACCACCATTGAAGGGAATGGAGCCCCTTCTTTGCTATCATTGAAATGAAGTCTTCCTCGGATAAATCGGATCTCCTTCGCCTTCCCGTAGATATAATCGTGGAAATATGATGTGTCCGTCCTTGCAGGGATAAGCATGACAACGATAGTATTCGGCTTCCTGCTCTCATAGTAGCACTTTCTGACCCACTTGGGGATTTCCCTTCCATAAGGAGGGTTGCAGAATACTCGGTGCCCCCCCCAATCTTGAGATAAGCCGTCCTCTTCTATCGTGTAGTGCTTCTCACATTTGGCATTCTCATGCGTGCTGCACGGGTCAAGATCAAAATGAAACTCTTCATCGAGCTTATTGAAGAACTCCCTTGGTGTTGCCCACTCAACCGACTTGCTTGATAAGCAGGCAGAGATTCGGATTCGATTCATATCTTTCCTGCCAAGTAATCTTCCATCCACTCATCGTGTATCCTCATCTCATCCTCAAGGCCGACAAGGATGAGTTCCTCGGCATAAGGAAGCATCCTGACGGCATCGATGAAGAAGTGCCACTCCTCCTTGCGGTGGTTGTATCGCTGACGGACTATCCTTCGGAGAGTCTGATAGGAGAAGTAGTCTATCTTCCTTACCTCCCTGCCGAAGGAGATCTTGTTAAGCTCCTCACGGAGGGCATGCCCCTTGAGTCCTCTTCCCTCGGTGTTCATCGTGGATGCCGAGAACAGCCTCTGGTGACCGGCTTCGTAGGCCTCCGCTTCGACCCACCAATCAATCGGAGCCGTGATGTCAAGGTAGGCAAGGATGCCTCGCAACGGCTTCGCATGTTCGTCTCCGCTGATGATGAGCCTCTGCATCAGGGCGATGTCCTTCCCGTCAAGGTCGAAGTAGATCCTGTTCAGCTGACTGAATACACCATCCCTCTCATGCCAAGAGTGTTCTATCTCGGACATCGGCTCCTTGTTGTATGGTAGCCTCAATGCTTTCAGTGCGGACACCATTCCGCTTATTTCCAGTAATTCGATTTTCATTGTTTGATAGTATTAGATTTTGAAATTATCTGCTAACTCATTAAATCTCAAAAGCCTCAATGCATCCTGAAGCTCATGTACATACTTGACAGAAGCCTTCAAATTAGGATTTGTTCCTTCCTCGTCCTCACTGTAAACTACCCATACAGAAAGAGTTCCGTCCTCCCAATTCCACTCTATGTGAATATCTCCTTCATTCCTAATAGAAAGGCAGTTCTGGCAGCAAGTATAAGCTGTAGGTACAAAGCTCTGCCATCCATTCTTCTCCAAGATTTCGGGAGTGAGTGGAATCGGCTCTGGCTCATAACCCTCATCATCACCGAATATCCAAGGGCGTTCTTCGTTACCCTCACAAGCATAGGCATTGTCCTCGTCTACTTCAACTATCTGCATAGGATATCCATTTCGGTTGGCTACATAATCGCCAACCATAAGGTCTTTGCATCTGATTTTTACTGTTTCCATATCTATTTATATCTTAAAATTATCTGCCATATCCGTTAGCCCTGCGATCCTCAATACCTGCTGGAGTTGATGTGCATATTTGATGGGAATAGAAATATCTGCAAATGCTCTGTCATTACCCTTTTCGTAATTAAACCATATTGTAAGAGTGTCGCATTTGAACTCAAGGTGTATATCTCCCTCATCCTTAACAAAATAGTATGTCAGTACAAAACCATTCCAAGGAGAAGCCATAAAAGATTCTTCCCTCCAACCATTAGCCTTAAGCAACTCTCTCGTTATCTCAATCGGCTGCGGCTGGTCATTCTTATCGTCAAACTCCCAAGGGTCGCCCTCGTGGCCCTCAAAGGTAGCATAGGCATAGTCATCGCCCACATTGGTTATCTGCATTGGAAATCCGTGCTTGTCACAACACCAATCGCCCACCATAAGGGCTCGACATCGAATTGTTTCTGTTTTCATATCTATTCCTCCTTCAAGTAGCTAATTAACTCAATAGTTTTGAGTGTTTTTGAGTTTGTGTATTTTTTCGCAGAACCACATTGCCAGGTAACATCCCAAGAAGTTGGTTGATGCCTGTACGACTATCGCGATCCATAAGTCAACCTCTGAAATACATTTGATGACTATGGCCGAGAACGTGTAGCATATACAGTTGGCTATTGATGCTATTGGCTTCGTGGACTTGATAACGAGAATTGTCTTTGCAACGTGAATGAATACATTGACGAGGCTGACAATAATATACATCAATATCATTTCCGTTCCCCCTTCTTTTCACAAAACCTTTTGCCATATAACTGGCATTCATTTCTGCATTCTTGCTTTCCTTCTATCGGTGTTTCGCAATGGAGATTGTGACACACATAACAACAGCAATTGGAAAGCATTTCTCTCGTTTTATTAGCTTCCGATTGTGTACCTCTTGCAAACAAGGTGTATTCAACTCCATGCCTGCATACGACTTTTATCTTTGGCATAACTCCTTCTTTGAATACTCAAATACCTTCCCCACGATAGCATTAACTATCTCAATCTTTGACATTGTGCTTATATTCCCAATTTCATTAAGTACATATTTAGCACATTTCCGCCATCCTCCCAACTCGGCAAGACTCGGCATTTCTTTTAAGTCGGACACCTTGTCAAGCATCATCATCTCCTTGAGGTATTTTCCGCTGATAATCTCTCTGCTTGACCGCCCCCTTGTGACCACCCAGACACCTTCTGGAAGGTCATTGATGCAGTTAATGGATACTGGGACATACTTTCCATTTATCCTTCTAAAAAGGGTATCAGAGACATCCATATCGGGGATTTGATATTCCTTATATCTACCCTTTTCGTTTTTAGTATAGAGAATCTTTTCCTTCATAACCTTTGCTAATAACTCGGACATAACTATTCCTCCTTCTCATATACCTCGCAAGCAGGGTCTGTAACCTTGATTTTGCGGAATCCCATTTGCGTTCTACCTTTCTTTAATTCACATACTTGTGTGACCTTTGGAGAAAATTCATTCATCCATCTCCGCCGATGCTTGCAAGTTCTACAAGTCTCCATATCTATTCCTCCCACTCAATTTTGATGGTTACAATATCGTCGGCATCTGCTGCTGTCTTTGCAGCCTCTTCAGTCGGCCAAATGCTCGAACCCACATAATGAGTCTGCAAATAGCCAAGGGTCTCCCTCTGGACCCCTGCTTTGTAAATATTCACCCAGCCTTCGTGTTTCTCCGGGGCGAAGAAGAGGTCTAGCTCGCTAGCACAACCAGATGTACTCCATATGCCGTCTTTTCTGTACGTACCAACATACTCCGAGTCCTCAGTTAGGGAGGCTATTAATGCAACAATTGGTTGTTCCTCGCTTTTCCTATCCGTGCAACGAATCCTTACACTTCTTCCATCTCTCGTCACCACCTTTCTATTAGGGTTCTTGAGGTATTCTTCTAGACTAAACTGTTTCATAATGTTATAAATTAGTAAAGTATTGTCCACAATGGAAGCCTTTACGTGGCACGAAATCCATAAAATCACACGATTCAAATATCATCTTCTTGTTAACCCAACCTGCCATATCTTTCTGCCATTGTGGAATCTTGTAATTCGGATTATAAGGATCTCTGTATGGTTGTGCATGACAATAAACCCTCTTACTCTTATGTGCTGCTCTGTATTGCTCATTGATCTCCCACCAATAATGGATTCTATTATAACATTCAATTATATCAGAATTAAGCATGGTATAAAGGAAATACTGACCTTTGTAGCCATAACTATCAATGAGCTTCATTGCCCTCTGACATTCTTTGACTTGTCGAGGCGTATCACAACCGAAACGAATCCTTGATTCTAACCATCTAATCTTCGCTAATAATTTTGCATAATCCTCTGTGACCAATCTTGCGTCAAGAGCCTGGTTAAAGTCAACCCTATATCCCCTCTCAATAATCTTATTCAGTTGTTCAACTGCATAGCCTCCTGCTGCAAGTATATTATTATCCATCAGGACAATCTTATTTTTCCCGTTCGCTACCCGGTCAATGTCCCAATATGGATGAATAAAACCTTCTTTACGTGGCACTACACACCAAGGACATTTGTTCGGACATCCTCTTGTAAGGAAACCATATGAGGTATCCTGCGGAACATCTGGATAGATTGAAAAGTCCGGCTGCATATCATCTATCTCTTTCGGAAGACAAGATTGGATGTCATAACCTGTCCCACCTCTTATAATCTCATCCGCATCAATTACATCCTCATAATCCGGAGTAAAGTTGAAGATCTTGGACATGTAAACCTTATCACAATGTCCTGTAAACATCGGCTCGTACCACATAACGTCATCACCTTGTAACTTATGCCAGGAGGCGATCTTCGCAAGAGCAAGGTTGGGATATATAGTAGCACCGAACTTCTTCTTTCCTCCCCTATGACCGTCCACATCTATTAACCCAATTCTTCGCATCTCCGTTCTAACTCTTGATATCTCTCCTTGTATCCCTTGACATACTTGAGACTGCTCTCGGCTGACTGTCTGCCGTGGCAGATAGTAGATCGGTCGAACCCCATCTCCTTGGCTATCTGGCGATCGCTCCATCCGTGGTCGTGCAGTATCTTCCACAATGCCTGCTTTGCGAAGACGCAATCGAGCTGCCTTGTGTGCAGTCTGTCCGTCTCTGCTCCGAAGGACTTGCAGGCGAGTGTCCATAATTGTGCGATAGTGTCTATCATAGTATTAGAATAATGTTTCCTTGATTACTTCCTCCTGGGTGAACAGGTTCTCGAAGATTCCTGACAAGCAGGCTACCACGATACTGTTCCCCGCCATCTTGTATTGCTGCGAGTCGGATATCCTCGTCTGCTTCGACTCCGCATCCGGCACTCCGTAGCCGATAGGGATGACACTCTTCTTGTCCGGGAAGATTGCCGTCTGTATCTTGTCGATGCCGTCCTCCGAGACATCCATCAGCCGGAAGCACTCCTTCGGTGTGAGCTTACGCAGACGCACCCAGCACATCTCCTCGGCTATCCATTTCCAACCTTTTCCTTTTGGCCTCGCCTCTATAGGCTCCGGCATCAGTTCTCTTTCCATAATGATATTGTCTTTAAGTATTGTTGTTATAGTATTTGTTATCCCGTCCGTCCTCGGTAGGAGTTGTCGTATCTCGCTTCTCCTAGCCTTGATGTCTCCTGCTTCGTAGCCCTTGCGGATCGCCCGTCCGTAATCGTTCCTCACATATTGAAGGCAGAAGGCTTCCTTCTCGCAGATGTAGTTGTCCTTTGCGACACTTGTGATGGTGTTGGTGTACTCCGTGGAGTTGGCTTCATAACTCTGGATGTATTCGGACTTTCCGTCAGGCTTCCTGCCTCTTGCCGCTATCGTCATTATCTCTCTCATACTTTACTTTCTCCACCACCCAATAGTGGTTGCAATGGTCGATCCTTGTAGTTATCGTGATGGCTATATCCTTCAGCACCGACTGGTTGTAGCAATCCAGCATATCCGCATGTTCTAATTGCCCCCCCCCTGTCTATCAATAACTTAACGAGTCTTGTGTTCATATCTAATGACCTCAAAAACGTAAATATCCGATTGTCCGTGCATCAACGTAGGGCAGATATGCCCCCCCCTCGGTCTCCGGCAGGTCTACCTCTTTCGGCTTGAAGAGGAATCCCGTGCCTTTCGCAAGATGGTTGAGGTTGTGCTTCAGGAAACCCTCGATAGCCGTGTCGGAGAGGACATACTTGTCATCAACCTCCGGCTCAAGGATGTCCTTCAAGCGAAGCTCCAACTCCTGCGGAAGAGGGAAATGATAGATATCGTGGTCTCCGAGAACGGATACACAGAAGACCCTCTCACGATTCTGCGGAACACCATAGTCCTTCGCATTCATTATCTTCCAATAGTTGGTGTATCCGTAACCCTCAAGTTCCGACAGCCACTTGTTGAAATAAGGGATGAACTTCTTGCAGACGAGTGCCTTGACATTCTCAAGCAGGAGATATCTCGGATGCTTTTCGATGATGGCTTTACGGCATTCCCACAGGAGAGATGAACGTGTGCCAGAACCCTCTGCACCACCCCTCTGGAGTCCGGCCGCTGACTAGTCCGTGCATGGGCTCGAATAAGTAAACAAGTCAAAATCAGGCACTTGCTTCCAATCAATCTTCTGAATATCACCGTAGTTCCTACCTGCATACTGCGGGTACAATGCATTGTGTCCACGGATGGCATTGTCATCTATCTCGCTCCATCCGACAAGCTCATAGGGGATGCCGATACGATCGAGAGCCAGGCATTGGCTATCGTATCCGCTGAATGCCGTGAAAACCTTCAGAGGGTTGTCCTCGGTATACTTGTACCTACTCATTGCCCTTCTCCTTTGGCTTGATATTCATAGCTGCCATCCGCTCCGATATACGGGCATATCCCGTTCTTCCTGCCACAAGTTCAGCCATCTTGAACACACAGCTCTGTATGGCTCCGAACTGATTGATGTTCATAATGCCCTTCTGATTGCTCCGTGTGGCAATCATCAACTGTTCGCAGATGAAGTCCAACAGTTCATTCTGCTCATGTCTTCTTAATATCTTCATACTATTATCTTGTTTTATACTTTGTCTTCAATGTCTACATCCGTGGTGTCCAGTATCTCCTTGAGTGTCTCATCATCGTAGATTATAACTCGCTTGACCTTGTATGATCTTCTCTCGGACAATAGCGGAGGAGTATAGCGGTCTCCCTTATCGTACTCCGACTCATAATAAGCCGTGAAGAATACTGTTGCCATCATTCCGTCTGTCAGTTCCCATTCGCAAGACAAATCTTTTTCAAGACGGATGTCCTCGTTTCTAACCCAATCGCACCAATTGCTAATGGCAGACTCAACCTGCTGCCTTATCTCGGCTTGATATTGCTCTACTATCTTGTTCATTGCCTTGGCTTATTAATGGAGGGTGCTTCAATGCGGTCTGGGATTCATCTCCACACCCTCCGATGCACATTGCGATAATGACTACACACGTTTTTACCAGACCCTTTGAACCCTTGGCAGGATTCGAACCTGCATCACCTGCAAACCGCTTCAGGTACCCTACAACACTGACGAAACTATAAGTCCTTCGGTCGGCTCCAGTTGTTGTTCCCTATTACACCACAAGGATTTTCTTTCATTCTCCGAACGGGAGCTCGCTCATCTCGCCCATTACCGCCATCAGGATGAGGTATCCTGTTATGGCTATGTCAAGCACGGCTGCTATCACGGATGTTATCACGTTCTTAATTCGCTTTGCTCGGATCATGGTTGACATTGATGTGGATGACCTTGGATGGATGCTCCGAGGAGGGTTTGAGTTGCTGAATGGCTTCTGTCGTTGTTCTTAAGGTGTTGGATGCTCCTGCAAGAAAACCTGCTTCGAAAACACTCTTGGTGTATCCCACAACGTATGGGTCGTTCGGTAGTGGGACATTCTGCCTGAAGAGTTCCCAATATTGTTCAAAAGCCTCTTGTATTTCAGCCTTTCCTATTTTGATTCCTTTTACTGCCATAGTATTTGATTTTAATTGGTTAATGATTGCCATTCCCGTTCGCTAAAGGGATATCTGCCGGAGGCTGTGGAACTTTCAGAAGTTGTATGATAATGTCAGGTCTTCTCCACGTGCTATAATATCTCACGACATTCTCCGGCTTTATATCCCTCTACCTCCTTCGTCTTACGGAGGGCGAATTGGTTTGTGCATATTGTTTGTTGGTTAAATAGGCTTCCTTGATAATGAATGCAAGTCTTGGGTTTTCCCTCATAGTATCAACAAGCATATCTATTATCTCGCCTGTATTCTTCGACAGGATCATAGAGTCCTGATTCAATGCCGAGTCCCTTGTCAGTACGATGCAGTTACGGGATTCACTCCTTCCTGCAAGCCATTCTACTATTGAGTTCATATTCATTTCTTCTTATTTTCGACCCCTGAAGGCTTCTTTTCGACCCATAAAGGCTTCATCGCCATTATCTTTCTTCCGTCAATAGTGTCAAACATCCACATATCATCAAACTTATCCTTGTCCACGGGTGTCATCATTGCTCTCATACAATCCTGTGCTTCACGGTCCCGCAATGACCCTGGGACGGTACGACCTTTCCCCATACTATTCCTCTCTTAATCTGAAATCATCAAGTATACTATCATCCACTGCACCGATGCTTTCTCCGTGGGTCCTCATAAAATCCTCAAGCTCGCACTGATAACGGGTCTGCTCCGAAAATCGGTCAAGATAGAGCAACAGCAATCGTGCTACAAGATTGTGCTCGTGCCTTATCTCATCGAAATGCTTAGCTGTCTTCGTGGCTTTCCACGTATCCTGCTCAAGGTATTCATAATTGCGATAGAAGGTCTCCACCGCCTTCATCATATCCTTGAAAGCCTTCTTCTTTTCGTGCTTCAGGTCTCCTGCCGTCTCGCTGAATTTAGCCCTGTTCTCAATTGACTGCATAATCAGTCCCATAGTACCGCTCATGCAATACAATAGGCTTATCATCCAATCGTTAATACTTCTCTTAATCATTGTCTTCTCTTTTTATAGTATTAGCAGGAGCGAGGGAGTCGAACCCTCCGAGTCACCAACTGAACTCCCGACACATTCTCCGTGCCTCACGGCAGAGATTCATGGTATCAGATTCCGAGCTAACCAATCATCATCGAAAATTACGGTAAAAGAGTAGCTGTGTATATATGCCCAATAAATTGCTCGGAATACCGCATCACTGCGTTTACTTCTACTATCAAGTTCAGGCATCTTCGTCCGACTATACTTCTTCATCCGACAAGGACGGATCAATCAATAGCATAAGCCTTCCACCAAGGACAAGAACAACAACAGCCACCGTCCTTATCAATACCTCTGTCCAGAAGGATACCCCTTCGATAGGGCTGACCATGCACAACAGGGCAGGGAACATGAACAATGCCACTACAATGAACTCAAGGACTTTAAGTATCAATCTCTTTTTCATAATAATTTGTTTTTGCAAAAATAAAAAACCAAAATGACATTGGCAAGCAAATAAGTGCTTTTTGCCAAAAATTGGAGCCGAGTGGGGATTCGAACCCCTATAACGCCATTTCGCTCGGCTCTTGTTAAACCAAAATTTTAAGTTATGGAAAGCGCATCACTGCGGTTAGACAGGGAAGGGGATTCGAACCCCTGGCGGATGACACCGGCAACCATTTCCCTGTTCACGGCTTATAGCCGCTATTGTATACTATCCCTCTTTTCAATCCCCTCTCCCTTCGCTATGATATGTTTTGAGTTGATCCATTTACTCAAGATGCCCTTACTCAAGTGACAGCCGTTACGGGTGCTGAATCCCTCGATACCGGCATCCATATTCTCGTTGAACTCCTTGATGACATCATCCCTCTTGCGCCCCTTGGCTATCTGACGGATGACCCACTGATAACCTTTGGAGCCTTCCTTCCAATCGGCAGCGGCCAACACCTTGGCTTCCACGGATGCCATCACCGCTGCGCTGGTATCACTCCCCTTATCGTTTCCGAAGTGAGTCCTGATATTCCCCGTGTTGCTAATCCAGAATCCCTGCTCCTTCAGGATCTCCCTTCTACTATTCAACCCCGAGTTGATTCGCTGGGTGATGTTCTGCACCTCAATCTCTGCTGCCAATGATAGGGCGAACAACAAGGCTTTCCCGCCTATACTCTCATTCTCAATCTCACTCCCGTCCTTGCACTGAATCAACTTGATGCCCTTTTCACAGGCTTCGCTGACGGTCTGAAATAGGTCGTTCATATTTCTTCCGAGACGGGACAACTCGCTGACATAGATGATGTCCCCTTTCTTGCACCTCTTGATGAGTCCACCGAGCTTTCGTTCGTTGGCCTTCTTGCGACCGCTGACGTGTTCTTCTGTCACCTCAAGCGTATCGGGGTCAATGCCCTTGCCCTCAAGGTATTTCCTGACGCAATCCTGCTGCTGCAAGAACTGCTGTTTATCCGTACTGCAACGATAGTATATTCTTTCCATAACGCTAATTTGGTTTTACTCCTTTATCACTTATTGCTGAATGTCTCCCCTGTCATCTGGATAAGGAACAACAATATAATCAATATAGCCATAGTATACGATATTTGCTAAAATTCTGCCCAATACCCCTCACTCTCCTGCACTATCTCACATTCTCCTTCGATTATGCTGATTATCATCAGATGAGTCAGGTGTTGTCTACACTCCTTATCGCTCGGCTTAAAATCAAGGTCGCTCGACTTGGACATGCTTGTTGATTTCAATTCTTGGTCAAAAATGCTTATAGCCTCATCGGAGTCCGTGCAGACTACTGCTATTTCATTATTGCGAGATACTAATTGAGGTGTGATGCTCTCTGTAGCCATCCATGTGATTGCGTAGTGTTCCATAATATACTGATTTATTGGTTAATCGTATTCGTAAAATTCGTCCTCGGTAATAAGCTCAAAGGCATCGTCCGACTCATCGGAAAAGAAAGGGCATGTCCTTTTGATATAGTATTCTTTACCCTCGCTTGAAATGAACTTGTAAAAGTCCTGGTAATTGGTCTCGGGGTATTCTTGGTCAATGTGCTCCGATGCAAGGTAACAGGTACCTTCTATTACTTCTACTGATGATTCAACAAAATCATAGTCTGTTGTGTTGATACCATGCTCCAATGACAGAAGAAAATAGTGCTTATGGTTATCCCAATTTGCCCTGACGAAAGGTTGTAAATCATCATTGTATAGTGTCTCATAGTATTCGATGTCTTCAACCTTGTCGTTCTCATCGGCTCTATAATAGAGATCCTTGAAATCATCTTCCGTGAGAAAATCTTCGGCTCTCTCCATGTATCCACTATCGTTGACGCGATAACATGGCGCGTAATCATAAGCCTCATTGTTATAAGCAACCTCTTTAAGCTCGCTCTCGTGGAACAAGAAAACTCTGTCGTAATTAGAGTCTATAATAAGTCTGTTGTAATATTTTACCTGTTTCATAATAATGACTTAACCGTGATGTCGAGGGCTGAATGATGATACTATTCTATTTCTATTGTTAAACTCTGTCGTAACTTCTATAAGGTCCCTCAAAGCAATATTCAGGGAGATATTTTGTAACTTGTTTTGCTCTTCCTGTCCTTGAATACGTTGTCAGGACACATTTCGCGTTCCCGTTACTGCACCATTCTACTATATCACAGTATTGACCCGGCTTGATATTGCTGATATACTGATGTCTCATTTTCTTGTTTTCTTTATTTGCCCGAGGGAGATCCCCTCATCTTTATTTGCCCGAGGGAGATCCCC
>JAEDEY010000035.1 GCA_016293065.1 Bacteroidales bacterium | reverse complement strand
CAACGACCCCGAGATTACAAATCACGTGCTCTGGCCAACTGAGCTAAAGAGGCATAAGCGCTCCAAGATGGGCTTGAACCAACGACCCCATGATTAACAGTCATGTGCTCTAACCAACTGAGCTATTGGAGCTCTATAATAAATTCAAAGTTTTGTGACTCCCACAGGATTCAAACCTGTAACCTTTTGATCCGTAGTCAAATGCTCTATTCAGTTGAGCTAGGGAGCCATTGTGCAAGGCTTTCCAAAGATCGTCTCTTTCAGAATTTGTCGGGGTACAAGGATTCGAACCTTGGACCCCCTGCTCCCAAAGCAGGTGCGCTAACCGGACTGCGCTACACCCCGTTGTTCTGAATTGCGGGTGCAAAGATAGAGACTTTATTTTATACTTCCAAATTTTTTCATGATTTTTTTCAAAAAAAAGGCATTTTTACTAAATTTTGCCCCAAGCAACCCAAAATATTGGCACAATAATCGCACATAATTCTTACATTTCTCGTTCAACAAAGAGATCTACGAGTTTTAATAAAGAGTCTCTCGCCTCACTTTGTTTGAATGTCATGAGAATGTTTTTTGCCTTAAAACCGAGATTTTTCATTTTGGCCTGTGCATATTCAATGCCTCCTGACGCTTTTGCAAAGTCAACGAGCATAGCAACCTGTTCATCCGTGAGTCTCTCATTGTTTTCGATAATACTCCTCATCCTACAGCATTCCTCATTTGAAGACTGTTTCAATGCATAAATAAGAGGCAGCGTAATCTTTCCCTCAAATATATCATGACCTGTCGGTTTGCCGACATTGTCATTGGTAGGAAAATAATCGAAAATATCGTCACGCATCTGGAACATCAATCCTAAGAGTTCACCCACCTCTGCCATTTTTTCAACATCTTCGCTGGTCGCATTCACCGAGACAGCACCAATCTTAAGGCATCCTGCGAACAAAGATGCCGTTTTTCCGCTGATCACCGAGAAATAGGAATCTTCGCTGAGCTGATGCGCCATCGCATTTGCCTGTTGTTCCAATTCGCCTTCTGTAAGACGAATCACCATATCTGCAAGAATCTGAGAAATGGTTTGAGATTGGGTGGCATTACTGCACACAAGGCATTTTGCAAGGAAGAAATCTCCCATCAATACGGCAACATGATTGTCCCATACCTTATTAATCGTTTCCTTGCCTCGTCGCATAGGGCTATTATCAACAACATCATCGTGCATTAATGAAGCATTGTGCAACAATTCGAGTGCAGTAGCTCCGTAAATGGTAGTGTCAGGAACATTATCAGAGATTGTCTTTGCTGCCAAAATTGCCATCACAGGCCTCAATTGTTTACCTCTCTTGTCGAGGAAATATCTGATGATATTATCAGCAAGTGGAATCTTTGTATGCAAAGAGCGTTCGAACGTGACACGAAAACGTTCCATGTCATTCGCAATGCAGGCGGTTATATCAGAAAAAGAACCCATATTATCGTATTTTTTGAGTGCAAAAATACGTATTTTCCCGCAAATGCCCAAAGGTTTCATATAATTTTCATCTTTTCGCGCGTACATTAATATATAATATAGGCATCTATACCTTTATTTCAATCGAAAAAGTTGCATTAATTTTGTCAAGATAATAAAATAATGTATATTTGCCACGTCAAATAATTCAATCGTATCTGCATATAACAATCTAATATGAGCTACCGAAGAATAATAGGTATAGGCGAAACTGTCCTTGATGTGATTTTCCGCAACGACCAACCATTGGCAGCAGTGCCAGGGGGAAGTGCTTTCAATGCAATGGTTTCGTTAGGTCGTTCGATTGGGAAAGAGCGAGATGATATTCCTATCTTAATGATAACAGAAACCGGAGACGATCACATTGGCGACATTGTCGTCAAATTCATGAGCGACAACAACATCTCGACCGATGCAGTCACACGCAACAAGGGCACACAAACTCATCTCTCAATGGCTTTCCTCGACGAGAATAATGATGCGCAATATGAGTTCTACAAAGATTATGCCAACGCAAGCCTGAAGGCCGACAAGGTTGCCAACGTTGAATTTCGGGAAGGCGACATAGTGCTTTTCGGCTCATTCTTTGCTATCAATCCGGTGCTGCGCCAATATACCCGAAAGCTGCTCACCGCTGCACACGATGCAGGAGCAATACTTTATTATGACCTCAACTTCAGGAAGACACACATCAAGGATATTCCAGAGGTGATGGACAACATAGTAGAGAACTTCCAACTTGCAACAATAGTCAGAGGCAGCACCGAAGATTTTGGTTATCTCTTTGGCACATCTGTACCACAGGAGATATACGAAATACACATGCGAAAGCACTGCAATCTGTTTATCTGCACAGACAGCTGCCGGCCAATAGCTCTGTTCACCCCCGAAATATCGGCACAATATCCTGTGGAACAAATCAAGACGGTCAGCACCATTGGCGCTGGAGACAATTTCAACGCAGGTATGGTCTATGGCATCATACAGCAAAATCTTTCCAAGACAGAGCTTTCAGTCATCGGCGAAACAACATGGAGCAATCTGATCGCATCTGGACAGTCTTTCTCGAAAAAAGTATGTCAGAGCATCTTCAATTATATTGAATTGTAATTTATCTATTAACAGAATGAAGGATTTCCGTTTCCTTCGATGAGTGCTCGATGAGCGCATAAGGTTTGCTCGCTCTTCCCTCGCGGAACCGCGAGGGAAGAGCGAGCAAACTTCGTGCGCTGACCGAGTGCAGAACGGACAAACGCCATACTTTATTTAATCATTCTCGAGCAAGAGTTTATCTGCTGACGAACCTCGCTGGAACACATATATTCCGAAGTTAGACATTGTAGCAAGCATATATTCTACAATTGTTGCCTGCACCTTCTCATATTCTTCCCAAACCTTTGTCCGCGAGAAACAATATAGCTGGAGAGGAATACCCTCATCGCTTGCCGACAACTGGCGCACCATCAGCGTCATTTGAATATTGATATCAGGATTCTTCTTCAGATACAACTCCAAGAAGCCTCTGAATGCCTGCAGGTTGGTAGCCAATTCTTGTTGTGCACTCTCAGGCAGATACCCTTTCCTCTTCCATTCAGCAAATTCTGCCGGTGTACAGAATCTCACGCTGTAAGCATTGATATTGACAGAACGGTTGATTCGACGACCTTGACTCTGGGTCATCCCTTTCCAATTCTGGAAAGTCTCGGTCACGAGGGCATAAGGAGGAATAGTCATTATCGTATTGTCCCAGTTTTGTATCTTCACTGTCGTCAGCGTCACCTCTGTCACCACACCATCGATGTTGCGTCCTGGCATTGTTATCCAGTCACCCGGTTTCAGCATTTCATTGACGGTAAGCTGGACACCCGCCACCAGACCTTTGATGCTATCTTGAAATACCAGCATCATGACAGTGGCAAAAGCTCCAAGTCCTCCGAGTAGCAACAAAGGCGACTTGTTGATAAGAATCGAAGCCATTGCAATTGCTCCAACAAACCATATCAACACCTGAAAAGTCTGAGACAACCCTTTTAGAGAACGGGCTTTCTCGTGTCCCTTGTAAACAAACAGTTCATATAAAGCATCGACAAAAGTACCAAGAAAACGGCACACATTGACAACAATGTAAATTGACATGAATCGCTCAATAACATCCTGCGCTGTTCCTTTTAGAGCAAATGGCAAAGCAAATGTCATCAAAACAGGAGGCAATATCGAGCAGAACGAATCGGTCACCTTCTCGCTAAGTAGGATATCATCGGTCTTGGTGCTGGTCTTTGAAACGATCTTTCTAATCCCAGGGACAAAAAGACGCGACAATATGACATCAACGAGATATGCGGCAACGATGATTCCAACTATGATAGCCAGTCGCCACCATATACTCAAGTCCATATTGTCAACTCCAATATTTCTCTCTAACCACTCGTTCATCTTTCAATTTGGAATAGAAGGTTCAAACAGTTTCAGTTGCATCTGATGCTTCTTCTCTCATTCGCTCGAAGTATCGGGTCAAGATGAGATAAGCCACAATATCAGAAAAGAAAACAAGCACCATTGCTGGGATATAACCAATGCAGCAAAGGATAATACCTATGATAGCGATAAAGAACTGAACAAGTCTCAAGCCGATAAGGGTCATCGAATTACCATTGGTTAACTCCCACGATGCCTGAATATGGTCGAGGACACCCTGATCAGGGCAGTCAATGGCATGAATAGTTGCAAGACCGAGGCGAGCCTGAAGGAACAAGCCAGGGAGAATACAGCAGACATAGCCAACGCCAACAATGATATTCACGATAAAATCTACTACCACATATTTGACATACACCGAAAGATCCAGCTTCCAATGGCTGAACGACACCTCGGAGTCTGTACCCTTGGCCAATTGAAGCATTGAGTTTAACAGGCCAAGGCATAATACGGCCGTGAGCAGCAACTCAACTATTGTACCAAATGGATTCGAAAGATAGAGTTTCTCTATGACAGCAATATCGTTTGTCTGCAATGCTGTTGTCAGCACATCAATATCAATAGGAGGTGCCAAGAGTCGGCCAATAGCATTCTGTAGGAAAACAATTGCAAAATAGACAATTACAATGACAAGTCCGTACTTCTTTAGCAATTCCCAAGAACGATCAATAATGTCGGAAATAGATAAGTAAACCATAGTATGTTATTAATAATGAATAATGTGTAAAATTCTCATTTTTCGTGCATAGAGCAAAAACCTTTTATATTATGTTTCGCACCACGCCCCACAAGATGCAGATTGCTACAACAGCGAAAATCGCATGATTTGAATAGCATTTCTCGGTCAGTTTCCATCTTCTGACTCTCTTCGAAAAAGCACCGGCAGTCACCAGCACGAAGTAGGGTAGCAGACAAAACAACACAGGGTTGAAGCTGAAAGCCGACACTATGTCACCATGAAACAGCGCAACGAGCAGTCTCTGTCCTCCGCAGAATGGGCAGTCATAACCCGTCAACAGATGAAAAGGACAAGGAATCATCGTCAAAGACTGCCTTTTGCTCGTTTCTGCTCCTTGAGGAAAGCCTCAGCACGCATAAGGTCTTCAGGGGTATCGATTCCCACAGTCTCAATATCCACGACACGCACAATGATGCGCATGCCATTCTCGAGCCAACGAAGCTGTTCGAGGCTTTCTGCCTTTTCAAGTGGAGTCTGAGGCATAGCCGTGATGCGAGCCAACGCCTCTGGCCGATAAGCATAAAGCCCTATGTGCTTATAAAAAATCTGTTTATCAAGCCACTCCGCCTGCTCCACCCCACGAAGGTAAGGTATCACACTACGACTGAAATACAAGGCCTGGCTCTGTTTACCCAACACGACCTTCGGGCTGTTAGGATTGAGCAGTGCCACCAAGCCATCCTCCTTATGGAATGGCTTTACAAGCGTCGCAATATCTGTATTGGCCTGCATGAAACAGTCTTTCACTGCCTGAATCTGCTGCGAAGCAATGAATGGTTCGTCACCCTGGACATTGATTATTACATCATATTCAATTCCTAATGCCTCGCTCACTTTCCTGTATGCCTCCTGAACACGGTCTGTGCCGCTCTTATGGTCAGGCGAAGTCATCACTACCCGTCCGTTGAATCCCTCTACGGCATCATAAATTCTGGCATCATCCGTTGCCACCACAGCCAAATCAACAAGTGGCGACACTTTCTCATATACGCGCTGAATCATGGGCTTGCCTCCAAGCATAGCCAAAGGCTTACCGGGGAAACGAGTGCTCGCATATCGAGCAGGTATAATAGCAATTACTTTCATTTTATGTCAGTTACAAAAGTTAATATCATTACTTAATCATCCCACAACACATCTATCGAATGGCAGTTTCGGTGTCAAATCGTTCTGACTTCTTCAACTCCCTTAATCTGCTCGATTATGCGCATAGCCTCTGAAAGTTCGAATGCTGATGGCACCTGCATTCTGATGCGGGTAGTCACGATATAATCGACCGTCTCGGTATGAAGAGTGTCAATCGACAAATGCAAAGTATTGCTGATGACATTGACCAAATCGAGCAAGAGCCCATCACGGTCTATACTGCAAATCTCGACATTGGTCGGATAAGTGCGATTAGGCAAGATAGGCAAATCAACAGCCACCAGCAGGTCTCCCTCCTTAGCCGAACGCGAGATTGCAGACTTACAGTTGCGTTTATGCACCATGATCTTGTTATCCTTATTCTTGAATCCTGTAATCTCATCGCCTGGCAACGGGTTACACTCAGGACACAGTTCGTATGGAAACTCTTCGGCATTAGCTCCGTTTTTTGACAACGACACATTCACCGCACGTCGTGCCTTATAGGTGGTGACATGGTCAAGCCAATGAGGCTCGGGGAGTGACAGCATATCGGTCCCCACTTCCACTCGGTCGCCTCGTTTCAGAGTCGTAAAGATACTGCACAGATGACCATTGATGCGTGCATACTTGGCATGATTGCCTATGTTGGTATGTATCTCGTAAGCCATATCGAGCACCGAACTGCCTTTTGGCAATACAATACTGTTACCCTTTGGTGTGAAGGTAATGATGTCGTCGTTGTAAAACGAACTTACTACCGACTCCATGAAACCGCCTTCTGACCCCGACTGCGCAATGTCACGGAGCACAGAACGGAACTTTTGCACCCATGTTTCGATACTCTCAGTACTATCCACGACACATCCTAACAGAGAGTTGCGATGCATTGTTTCGGTAGCTATATGTATCTCAGACCATCCTCCCATAGGGGTCATCACTTGAGTATGCAAAGCCTGATATCCATTCTCTTTTGGTTGGTCGATATAGTTAATCATGCTATAAGGACGCTCCTTGTAAAGGTCGGTTACAATGCTGTAAATTGCCAGACACTCATTTTTCTCCGAACTATATCTTTCGGCATTGTAAGGGAAGATGATATCGACCTGATGCACATGTTCCAGTTCCTTGAAACTCTGACCCGAATCCTGCATCTTGCGCCACAAAGCATATACAGAACGCGGACGGGCAGTGACCTTGGCATTGATTCCTGCATCGAACAGTGCCTCACGAATTGGCTCAATGAATCGGGTTATGTCGTCGGCATGTATCTTCATATACGAGACTATCTTCTTCTCGATACGCTCATACTCCTGAGGAGAACGGAATTTGAGAGAAAGATTCTCAAGTTCCGACTTTATCTCATAAAGACCCAGGCGATTGGCAAGCGGAGCATAAAAATAGTCAGTTTCCGATGCAATCTTCATTTGCTTGTCAGTGCGCATACTGCCGAGTGTGCGCATGTTGTGCAGGCGGTCACTGAGTTTGATAAGCAAGGCACGGATATCGTAGTTGATAGAGTCAAGCATCTGCTTGAAATTGTCAATCTGCTTGCTAACCTTATATTCTCCAGAGTCCTTCTTGGTCAAGACATCGACAAGGAAAGCGACATCCTCGCCAAAAGCAGAACGAATATCCTCAATCGTATAATCAGTATCCTCAACCACATCATGCAGCAGAGCCGCCATGATGCTATTGGTACCGAGGTTCAGCTCTACCAATGCCGTACGTGCCACACTGATTGGATGAGTGATATAAGGGATACCACTCTTTCTCACCTGGCTTGCATGTGCCTTGGCTGCCAACTGGTAAGCGGCCTCTACCCTATCCAAATCGGTAGCAGGAAGGAGTTCGGCCGCCCTTTGCATAAACTCTGCATGCATCTCATCGACCATGCGCTTACCTTCTTCTGGAGTACATTTAGATTCCATATATCATTTACTGTTTATTTTCCCATATTATACCTATTTGAGGTAAAGCCTCTGTTGCAGGATGCTCAATATGATCAAGTTCTTCAACAATGCTCATCAGTTGCTGTCTGACAATGCCAAGTCGTTCTATCACTTCCTGCCGAACCTCTTCCTCGCTTTGTTTGTTGCTCAATCTTTTCTTGGCGCCTGACACCGAAAGACCTTCCTCTCGCAACAGGCGGTAGATCATCGCCACATTGTTCTGCTGTTTCTGGTCATACAAACGAGAGTCTCCACTTGTGCGTTTTGGACGCAACACCCGAGGAAAGTCCTTCTCCCATTTGCGAAGCAGTTCGACCGAGACATTGAACTTTGCAGCCATCTCTCCTATCGAGAGATATTTCTTCTCGGTCACATTATCCGATCCATTAGAACTTTTCATAACATCAGTCCATTACCTGTCCGACATTCTCAGACTTCTGCAGCATCAGTTCATACTGTTCTGGAGTTAGATCCATGAAGTAGTAATGTGCAGGATTCTGGATCACACCACGGAGTGAGACTTCATAATGCAGATGAGGTCCAGTAGATTTGCCTGTACTGCCCACTTCACCAATCTTCTCGCCTCTCTTCACCATTTTTCCCTTGCGGGCTATCACCTTCGACAGATGTGCATATTTGGTCTTATACCCGTAGCCGTGGTCTATTTCGATACATAAGCCATAGCCACTTTCGCCCCATCCCGAATGTATCACACGTCCATCGCCTGTAGCAAACACATCTGTGCCCTTCTCGGCGCTGAAGTCCATACCCGCATGAAACTTCCTTATGTTGTAGATAGGATCGACACGCCAGCCATATCCACTTGCCATATATTTCAACTCTTTGTCTTTTACTGGCTGTATCGAGGGGATATGCAACAGACGATCTTCCTGATTCTTGCAAAGTTCTGCCACTTCGTCAAACGATTTCGACTGCAGATACAGTTGGCGTTCGATGACATCCATCTTTTGCGATACCGACAACACCAAGTCGGCATCTTTCAAAGACATTAGCGAGTCGTATCGTTGGGCATTCTTCACAAGGGCATTACGATTCTCCCTACCGATAGGGTCGCCTTGCAATATAACTCGATATAGATTGTCGTCGCGTTCACCAATGTCATCCAACACATCTAAAGCATCGTCGAGTCGCTGGTTCAGAATCTTATATCTCTGCTTCAATATTTCGTGTTCGCGCTCCAGTCGCCACTCTGAAGGAGAACCCACCCAAAATATGAATCCATAAAGCAGTAGCGCACCTATGATAGTTCCCGACAAAAGATGCCGCGCCACAGTCAGGACATGCATCCAGGCTGAGGGTTTTCGTCGCTCATAGCGACCTTTTTTCTTGTTATATCTAAAGTGTATCCAATGCGCCACTTGACAATTTCCCTTCTATCTATTTTGTATCGTTATATCCAAGATTTTGCAAATACAATAGTGCAAATATCAATTAATTCTTTATCTTTCACAAATTTTTTGACTGGAATATAATAGACTTATGCAAAAAATACTTATTTTTGCCCGCTATTAATGTCAAATAAAACAAAATTCAATATATTTCAAAATGATGACAGCTAAAGAAATCCGCGAATCTTTCAAGCAGTTTTTCGCATCAAAGGGTTGTACGATCGTACCTTCTGCACCAATGGTTATAAAGGGTGACCCTACTCTAATGTTCACCAACGCTGGCATGAACCAGTTCAAGGATATCATTCTCGGCAACGTTGAGAAGAAGTTCAGCCGTGCTGCCGATTCTCAGAAGTGCCTTCGTGTTTCTGGTAAGCACAACGACCTTGAGGAAGTAGGTCACGACACCTATCATCACACCATGTTCGAGATGCTCGGCAACTGGTCGTTTGGCGACTATTTCAAGGAGGAAGCCATCTCTTGGGCATGGGAATACCTTGTCGATGTTCTCAAGCTCGACCCTAAGAGCCTCTACGCCACTGTATTCGAAGGCAGTGAGGAGGAAGGCCTGGAGCGCGACAACGAGGCTGCAGCAATCTGGGAGCGTTTCCTTCCTAAAGACCACATCCTCAACGGCAACAAGCACGACAATTTCTGGGAGATGGGTGATACAGGACCATGCGGGCCTTGCTCTGAAATACATTTCGACAGCCGTTCTGAGGAAGAGAAGGCTCAAGTGTCAGGTCGCGACCTTGTAAATCACGACCATCCTCAGGTAATCGAGATCTGGAACCTCGTGTTCATGCAGTACAACCGCATGGCTAATGGTTCGCTCGAAAAGCTCCCTGCTCACGTCATCGACACTGGCATGGGCTTCGAGCGTCTTGTCCGCACTCTTCAAGGCAAGACTTCAAACTATGATACCGATGTGTTCCAGCCAATCATCAAGGTTATTGGAGCTCTATCGGGCAAGACTTATGGTGAAGACGAGAAGACTGATGTGGCAATGCGCGTACTTGCCGACCATATCCGCACCATCGCCTTCGCAATTACCGATGGTCAGCTGCCAAGCAACGCTAAGGCTGGCTACGTGATCCGTCGCATTCTCCGTCGTGCCGTTCGCTATGCCTACACCTATCTCGGTCAGAAGGAAGCGTTCCTCTATAAACTCATCCCTGTGCTCATTGAGACAATGGGCGATGCTTACCCAGAGCTCATCGCTCAGCAGGAGCTCATCGTCAAGGTAATCAAGGAAGAGGAAGATTCGTTCCTCCGTACTCTCGAAAACGGCATCAAGCGTATCAACGCCATCATGGACGATACCAAGGCCAAGGGACGCACAGTGGTCAACGGTCACGAGGCATTCACTCTCTTCGACACTTTTGGTTTCCCTCTCGACCTCACAGAGCTCATCTGCCGCGAGAACGGACTCACCATCGACGAAGAGGAGTTCAACCAGAACATGCAGGCTCAGAAGGAACGTGCCCGTAATGCAGCTGCCGTGGAGAATGGCGACTGGGTTGAGGTCAAGGCAGGCACTCCAAAGTTCGTGGGCTATGACTTCCTCAAGAGCGAGACCGAAATTCTACGTTACCGTCAGATCAAGCAGAAGAACAAGACCTTCTATCAGATCGTGCTTGCCGAGACTCCATTCTATGGCGAGATGGGTGGTGAGGTCGGCGACCGTGGTTACATCGAGGCTGATGGCAAGAAGGTGCAGGTTATCGATACCAAGCGCGAAAACAACCTCCCTGTCTGCATCACTACTGCATTGCCAGAAGATGTAACTGCAACCTTTACTGCCGTTGTCGATGAGGAAGCACGCATCGCTACCGAATGTAACCACTCGGCAACCCACATCCTCGACTACTGCCTTCGCGAGGTGCTTGGCACACATGTAGAGCAGAAGGGATCGCTCGTTACACCAGACTCGCTACGTTTTGACTTCAGCCATTTCCAGAAGGTTACCGACGAGGAAATCCGCAAGGTTGAGCACATGGCCAACAAGATCATCCGCCAGAATATCCAGCTCGAAGAGCATCGCGACATGCCAATCAGCGAAGCTATGTCGATGGGTGCCATAGCTCTCTTCGGCGAGAAATATGGCGACACCGTGCGCGTCATCAAGTTCGGACCTTCAGTCGAGCTTTGTGGTGGCTGCCACATCCCTTCTACAGGACAGATTGGAATGATCCGCATCTTATCGGAGTCTTCTGTTGCAGCAGGCGTTCGCCGTATCGAGGCTATCACAGGACAGAAGGTCGAGGAAATGCTCGATGGTCAACAGGATCTCATGCGTTCGCTCAAGGAGACCTTCAACAATGCACCTAACCTTGTGGCTACTATCAAGAACATGGTAGCAGAGAATGCTGAGGTAAAGAAGCAGATCGAGCAGTTCAAACGCGAGAAGGAGGTTGAGCTCAAGAAGCAGTTCCTTGCAGGAGCCTCAGAAATCAATGGCATCAAGGTGGTACGCATTGGCGGTGACCTCGAGCCAGACTCTGTGCGCAACATCGCTTTCCAGCTCCGCGCTGAGAACCAGAACCTCGTAGTCGTAGCTGGCACAGCTTTTTCTGGCAAGCCAATGCTCACAGTGGCTGTCAGCGATGACCTTCTCTCTCACTTCAACGCAAGCAACCTCGTCAAGAGTGCAGCCAAGCTCATTCAGGGAGGTGGTGGCGGACAGCCTCACTTCGCTCAGGCAGGTGGACGCAACTGCGACGGCTTGCAGACTGCAGTCGGCACTATCATTGATGCTATCAAAGGCTGATTTTGAAATAATTGTGAGTGTCAATAGTAAATAATAATCTAATGCAAAGATTCCTTTCAGTCCTCATATTGTTGTTCCTGTTCTGCGGCTCAGCGTTAGCAGATGCAGGAATAACATTCGATAAGAAAAGTCACGATTTCGGCACTATCAAAGAAGAAGATGGCGACGTATCATGCGAATTTGTAGTCACCAATACTGGCGACTCGCCGCTCCTTCTTCTTCGTGCTGCATCGAGCTGCGGATGCACCGTTCCTGAGTTTCAGAAAGAGCCGATCAGGCCTGGACAGAAGGGTATCATCAAGGTAACCTATCATGCGAAAGGCCGTCCTGGACCGTTCACCAAGTCGGTAAGAATCTATGACAACAGTAAGCCCAATCACGTGTCACAGGTCACTATCACTGGCAATGTGCTTAGTAGCCGAACTGTCGAAGACAACTATACCTATCAGATAGGAGGAGACCTCCGCATCAAGTCGCGTGCCATCAATTTCTTTGACGTCTATCCAAACAAGGCCAACCGCACTCGCACTTTGCAGGTCTATAACGAGGGCAATGATCCTGTGCAACTCTCGTTCCGCAATGTTCCCAAGCATCTTTATATTGAATGTGAACCTGAAATAATCGAGCCGAAAAAAGAAGGTAAGGTACTCATAACATATATCACCGAAAAGGTCAAGGACTGGGGTATGCAACGTGACAACTTCGAAATCTTCGCCAAAGGCAAGGAGACAAAGATGAAGGACAATCGCATCACTATCACAGCCGACATCCTTGAAGACTTTTCTGAGATGAGCCGACGAGACCGCGACAATGCTCCTGTCATTGAAGTCGAGTCACGAAAGATCGACTTCGGCACGTGCAATACACCTGTGACCAAGAGCATCACCATCAAGAACCACGGCAAAACGAAGATGCAGATTCGCAAGATCATGAACGACATGGGTAAAGTCTTCGTGACCAAGCTAAGCAGCATGACAATCAAGCCTGGCTCAACAGCGACCCTTGAGGTAACGTTCGTTCCTGCAGAATGCAAGATGTCTGCCATCAGCCATCATATCACAATCATCTGCAATGATCCCAATAATCCGCGTGTCATTGTCAACATGGATGCCGACAAATAAGTTCCTCACAGGCTCTTCTATGGCACACAAACATGTCAACACCACGCTGATAAATAAGATAATTATCTTTTTATGAACAAAAGTAACAAATATATCTTGTTTATTAAAAATAATTGGTATCTTTGCATCGACCCATGCTCATCATCCAAAAAGAGTCAGAGTTGGGCAGACAAGAAGCTTTTACAAAACAAAACTAACTTATAAATTTTTTCCGAACATGGCTTTTTTAACTAACGAGAAACTTGTCATTGTTGGTGCCGGCGGTATGATCGGCTCAAACATGGTTCAGTCTGTACTTATGCTTGGTCTCACACCAAACATCTGTCTTTACGATATCTATGAACCAGGTGTTCATGGTGTTTACGACGAAATGTGCCATTGCGCATTCCCAGGTGCAAACCTCTCATACACTGTAGATCCTGCAGAGGCTTTCACTGGCGCTAAGTATATTATTTCTTCTGGTGGTGCTCCTCGCAAGGAGGGTATGACCCGTGAGGATCTTCTCAAGGGCAACTGCCAGATCGCTGCTGAATTTGGCGAGAATATTAAGAAGTACTGTCCAGACGTTAAGCACGTTGTCGTAATCTTCAACCCAGCTGACGTTACTGCACTCACAGCACTCATCCACTCTGGTCTTAAGCCAAACCAGCTCACTTCACTTGCAGCCCTCGACTCTACTCGTCTCCAGCAGCAGCTTGCTCAGGAATTCGGTGTACAGCAGGACAAGGTGACTAATGCATATACTTATGGTGGTCATGGTGAGCAGATGGCTGTATTCGCTTCTAAGGCTTTGATCGATGGCAAGCCTCTTTCTGAGCTTCCTCTTTCTGACGAGCGTTGGGCAGAGATTAAGCACATGACTACTCAGGGTGGTTCAAACATCATCAAGCTCCGTGGCCGTTCATCATTCCAGAGCCCTGCTTATCAGGCAGTGAAGATGATTGAAGGCGCAATGGGCGGTGAGCCTTTCACTTGGCCTGCTGGCTGCTATGTCAACTGCGACAAGTGCGGTTTCAAGAACGTAATGATGGCTATGCCTACAGTTATCGACAAGGATGGCGTTCACTTCACTGCTCCAGAAGGAACAGCTGAAGAGATGGCTGCTCTCCAGGCTTCTTACGAGCACCTCCAAAAGATGCGCGACGAGATCATTAGCCTCGGTATCATCCCTGCTGTTTCTGACTGGGCTACCGAGAATCCAAATCTCTAATTACACATCAATTTACTTTTATTATTCAATAACGACAGAAGCACGCTCAAAACAGAGTGTGCTTCTGTCGTTAAATCAGTATCCATAAGTTGCTGATTAATTAATACAAACATCCAAATCGTTGTAACACATACGTTGCAATATAAAATAATAAACACTTACCACCACCTCTATTTATCTCCTGATATATGGCAATTTGCAAAGAATTGAATAACTTTGCAAAATAAATACTCTTATAGAAAATCCATGACTCGCCGTTTTTTTATCATACTTTTGTTTTTTTCTTATTTCTTCACTCTCTCTTGCGCTGGAGTGGAGAATCTCAAAGCGAGTCTGCCTATCAAGGTGGCTTGTGTAGGCAATAGCATCACTTATGGTTCTGGACTTGCCAACCGTGAAACAGAGTCTTATCCAGCGCGCTTGCAGGAGATGTTAGGTAACGATTACGACGTTCGCAATTTTGGCAGACCTGGAGCCACTCTCCTACGCAAAGGCCATCGTCCATATATACAGCAGAAGGAATATGCCAATGCCAAGGCTTTTGCAGCCGATATTGTCGTGATTCATCTTGGTATAAACGACACTGATCCTCGCAACTGGCCAAACTATCGCGATGAGTTTATCTCAGACTATAGGGCATTGATCGACACTTTCAGAATGATCAATCCAAAATGCCGTGTGCTGATTGCACGACTGACTCCTATTACCATTTTGCACCCTCGTTTCGAAAGCGGCACGCGCGATTGGCATGACGAAGTCAACGAAGACATCGAGAAAGTAGCCAGAGGAGCCGATGTTCAGCTGTTCGATCTTTTCGAGCCTTTGTATAAGCGACCCGACCTCTTCCCCGACGCTGTTCATCCTAATGCTGAAGGGGCACAGATCATTGCCGACATTGTCTATAGTACTATTACAGGCGACTACGGTGGACTCAAAATGCCTCTCGTCTATAGTGACAATATGATGATGCAATATGGGCGAGAACTGACTATTTCAGGAACAGCCAACACAGGTGATATAGTGATAGTCAAGGTGGCAGGACAAATCCAGACGACGACCTGCGCCGACAACGGCAAGTGGAGTGTCAGGATAGACGCTCTGCCTGCTGGTGGTCCTTACACTCTTGAAGTTTCGACCGATAAACAACGGCTTGTATATCATAATGTGCTTGCTGGTGATGTCTGGCTTTGTTCTGGGCAAAGCAACATGGAGTTCAAACTTGCCCTTACAGAAACGTCAATGACCGATATTCCGAAAGCTAATAATGCCCATATTCGCCTGTTGAACATGGAAGCACGATGGCCTACTGACAATCTGTCATGGAGCAAGTCAGCTCTCGATTCGGTCAACCAGCTTCAGTATTTGACGACCGAGGGATGGAAGGAATGTAGCAGCGAGACGGTAAAGGGTTTCTCTGCCGTTGGTTATTATTTCGGAAAAATTCTGCAACAGAAGCTCGACATACCTATCGGGTTGATATGCAATGCTGTGGGAGGCACAGGTACTGAGTCTTGGGTCGATCGCCATTCTCTTGAATATGGGTTCCCTTCAGTGATGTATAGATGGAATGACAACGATTTTATCCAGCCGTGGGTGAAAGTTCGGGCTATGGAAAACATCAAGCTTGCCGATCAATCCTTGCAACGTCACCCATACCATCCTTGCTACATGTTTGAAGCAGGAATACTGCCACTGGAACACTATGCCATCAAGGGAGTAATATGGTATCAGGGGGAGTCGAATGCCCACAATAAGGATGCACATGAACGATTGTTCAAACTCTTGGTCAATGGTTGGCGTCAATATTGGGATCAGCCTGAGATGCCATTCTACTATACTCAGCTGTCGAGTCACAAACGTCCGTCATGGCACGGGTTCCGCGATAGCCAAAGGTTGCTCCTTGGACAGTTGACAAATGTCGGCATGGCAGTATGCAGCGATATCGGCAACAAGGCAGATGTTCATCCTCGGCGTAAGCGCGAGATAGGTCAGCGACTGGCGGCATGGGCTCTCAACAAGACATACGGCATGACTGATGTGGTGCCATCCGGACCTCTGTTCAATGATGTTGTGTTCAACAACGACCTCGCTATTGTATCATTCGACTATGCCGAAGGTATGACCACCTCTGACGGTAAGGCAATCCGCACTTTCGAACTTGCAGGCGACGACGGTTTGTTCTATCCTGCCGAGGCAAAGGTGATAAATGAGACATCAACTATCGAGGTTAAGTCCGACAAGGTGACTGCTCCTGTGGCAGTCCGTTATGGATGGCAACCGTTTACTGATGCTAATCTGGTCAATGCAGCAGGTCTTCCTGCTTCAACTTTTATGAGTAAAGATTATAGTAAAGAAAGATAAAGAGATATTTTCCAAAAGTTCATGAAACGAAATATCATATGTGGACTTCTGACCTTATTGGTCGCCTCTCTCTGGATGCCAGCAATAGCACAGAGACTCGAACAAAAACTCTATATCACCAAGCCATCGGAAACAATATATCGCATTCCTGCGATTACATGTACAGCCGATGGTACTCTCATTGCCGTAGCCGACAACCGAAACCATCATGGCAATGACGCAGGCTATTCCATGCCTATCGACATCATGTATCGACTGAGTCATGACAACGGCAAGACATGGACGCAAGAACAGTATCTGGCCGACTGCCGCGAAGATATTTACAATGGTCGTATCTATGGCTTTGGCGATGCTGCTATTGCTTCCGACGTTGACAGCGACCGACAGATAGCTCTTTGCGTTGGTGACAGTACTGGACGCACAGTGTTCCAACAGGGGTTCCAGCAAGTCTATCGTTTCTATGGAACCAACAACGGCAATACTTGGAGCAAAGGAGAGAACATCACTCACAAGATATATAGTCTCGTGCCTCAGCTCAAATGTCTCTTCATCGGCTCAGGCAAGATACACCAGAGCCGTTATGTCAAGAAAGGCAAGTACTATCGCCTCTACTGCTCTCTTATATCGATAGGATATGGCAATGCTGTTATATATTCCGACGACTTCGGTGAGAACTGGTCACTCCTTGGCACGACCGAATCTTGTTGTCCAAATGGCGATGAGCCAAAGACAGAGGAACTTCCTGACGGGTCTGTTATCATCAGCAGCCGCACTAAGGGACGTTGGTTCAATATCTTCCGTTTCGACGACAAGACTTATACTTCAGGACACTGGGAGAACCCTGTCATAGCAAAGGATATTATCTGCCAACAGAATGCTTGCAACGGAGAGATAATGGGCTTATTGGCTATTGACACTCAGACGAATAAAGAAGTATGGCTATATCTCCAGTCGGTACCTTATGGGCCAAAGCGCACTCATGTCTCAATCTACTACAAGCCGTTGCCTCTTTTGGTTGACTGCAAGAGTATTACTCCTGAGAATTTCGGCGAGGGATGGGAACGTTTCGAGATTACACCCGATGGCTCTGCCTATTCTACTTTCTGTATGACTGCCGATAAGCAAATTGCCTTTCTTTATGAAAGAGCTAATATTGCAGGACAATGGTTGTATGACATTTGTTTTGAGAAACTGAGCATCGAACAAATCACACACGGACGATATACAATCAAATAACTTGAACAACGGGTTATCAAAAGACAAAAAAAAGAAGCCTGCCATCACGGCGGTCTTCTTTTTTATTTATAAACAACACACCATAGAAGTATTATGGGTTTTATGAAAGCTTAACGGATAGTTGTATATATATTGGTACCAGATTTATCAACCATATACACTTTGAGATTGTTTTTTGTAACTGACACAACCGAAAAGCCAGGTTCAGGAGAACAAAACCGTGTACCTTCAATAGACGATACAGGTCGGGCAAGCGAACCCGCAGAGTTGACAATATAGTCAATCTCATCTCCCTCTTTTCTGATATGCTGGAAGTTGTGAATATGTCCGCATATATACATATCGACATTATTATAGCGATGCAGAATAGGCAGAAGTCGTTTCTGCATATCATCACGCTCCGACGACGATTTTGCAGTCTGCGCATATATCGGGTGATGACCTATCACTATCACCCATTCCTCTTTTGCTACCGACAAAACAGAATCGAGCCACGTTATCTGTTGGTTGACATCCTGCTTACAGGCATCAGGATATTCCTCGTTGTCTTTACGGTATTTTGAGATAAGAGGCGTAGTGTCGAGCATCACTATTCGAACAGCGACTCCTGCTTTCTTGTCGTTAAACACCCGCGTGTAATAACGCTCTCCTGAGACCCATCGACGACTCTTCTTGCTATAGACCATCACTGCCTGCGTGTTGCCTCGGTATTCATGATTGCCGAGCACAGGAAGCCAGTCGATCATCAGTTCGGGATGTGAGTAGATCAGTTCGAAGTTGGTGGTCCACAAAGGGTCATCGACCGAAGCGACTCCATTGAAGTGGTGAACATCGCCTGCAGCGATGATACATTCAGGACCGATGGTTTCTGCCATCTCGCCCATCAGTTCGGCTATTGGCTTCTGGTCATAGTAACCGTTGCGGCCGAGGTCGTTGGCGATGAAGAGGTTGATGTCACCCTTCATCTTCTCCCATTGCTCAGTGGTCTGAGCATTGACCACTGAGAATGATAGGATTGTGATTGCGACAAG
>JAEDEY010000151.1 GCA_016293065.1 Bacteroidales bacterium | reverse complement strand
ACTATGACCAGGATATACGAGATATTGGTTACGAGATTTTTCATTTTATGATATACACATCTTCGTTGGCTCTCTTCATCATCAGCTTCTCGCGAGCGAACTTCTCCATCTCGGCACTGTTGCCACTCACCTCGCGGATATGCTCTTCGTACTCGGCAATGCTGTCACGATATGACGCTATCTCTTCCTTGATTCTGTCTTGCTGATTATGCAAACGTTGCAACTGCATATAGCTGTGATCGTCGAAGAAGCACATGAACAGGACAAAGAGGATGACCAAAAACCAGAAAAGATGTTTCTTGACAAACGCAATCTTTTTCATGAAAGGTTCTTTTATAAATTCTCAATATCCGCAAAGTTAACCAAAAGAAACAAAAATACAAAGGATAATGGTCAATTTCTATAAGAAAATTTTTAATTTTTATCAATTGTGCTTATCTTTGCACATTGTTGGATATGTTTCGCAATACTTTGCCAGATACAAGATGAACCTGACATGGAATGGCAGCGGGACGTTAACGACCCAATTATGTCGAAAGAATTGTTATATCGAGAAATGCTTGCCCAGATGCGCTCATGCATCCAGAAAGAAGATGTCAAGGCAGGTCTGCCACCAGCAGCCTCAGCTTTCGACATTGACAGTGTCTTCATTTTCTGGCAGCAGTTCTGCCTGAAGGTAGAGAACCTGAAGAAATATATCGAGAGTCTCGATTATGACATTGCAGCAAGAGTGCCTTGGGGAGACCTGACATTCGACAGCAACGAGGGATTTGTGGAAGGACTGCCCATCACCCACTGCTGGACTGCCCCGAAAGAATGTTTCGAAGCCCATCAAGAGCGTTGGACTGAGGAATATGGAGTGAAGATGATCTCGGAAGGGCAATACCTCACCTTCTTCACCTCATCTACACCCAAGGGCAAAGAGATCGTGATGGAAGGTGCTGAAGAAGCCAAGGTGTGTCCCAGTCCAGCCTCTACACTGATCATGCTCCAGACCAAGGCAAAAGACAGTCTGAAACTCGAACAGCTGAAGATGAGCGACTTTGCCGTCGAACATTACAACAGCGTCGAGGCAGCTCTCGGACTGAAGAACACATTGCCACAGACTAAACGCAAACGATTGTTATACAAGATAAAAAAATTATTCCACCGATGAAAAGATTACCTGCCGAATGGGAAGTCCAGAGCTTCGTGCAGATTGCCTGGCCTCATATCGAGACCGACTGGCTGCCATATCTCAATGATGCCAATGCCTGCTACCGCAACCTCACTCGCGAGATTGCCAAACGCGAGAAACTCGTCATCGTGACTCCCGATCCCGCAGGTGTGCTCGACCAGCTAGACCAGATTGATGAACTCAACCGAGGCAATGTCAGCATTGTGGATGTCGAAACCAACGACACCTGGGCACGCGACCATGCGTTTATCACAACCATCGAAGACGGCATGAGAGTTGTCAACGACTTCGGCTTCAATGGCTGGGGAATGAAGTTTGCCGCCGACCTCGACAATCAGATCAATGCACGCATCTTCGACCGGCTGGACGGCAAGTTTGCTTATCGCGACCTGCGCCGCATCATACTCGAAGGCGGTTCGGTGGAGTCGGACGGACGCGGCACCATCCTCACCACTTCGTCTTGCCTGCTTGCTCCCAACCGCAACTACTACACAAAGGAAGAAGCTGAAGAAATGCTCAGGCAGACACTCCACGCCGAACGTGTGCTGTGGCTCGACCACGGCTATCTGGCTGGCGATGACACCGACGGACATATCGACACTCTGGCTCGCCTCTGCCCTGCTGATACCATCGTGTATGTGCAATGCACCGACCGCAATGACGAGCACTTTGACGAATTATCGGCAATGGAAGCCGAACTGAAGGCAATGCGCACTGCCGAAGGAAAGCCATTCCGCCTGCTGCCTCTGCCAATGACCGATGCCATCTACGACGATGACGATGATGACTTCCGCCAGCCTGCCACATACGCCAATTTCCTGATCATGAATGGTGCAGTGCTGATGCCTACCTATGGTCAGCCAGAAAATGACAAGAAGGCAATGGAAGTGCTTGCCGAAGCTTTCCCCGGTCGTGAGATTGTAGGTGTCGATTGTCGGGTGCTGATTCGTCAACATGGCTCGCTCCACTGCATCACGATGCAATATCCAAAATAATAGTTTATTTGGATTAATCTGAGTTACAGGGAGATAACACACAAAAGAACAATTAATGAGAAGATGAAGATGAAACTTATATTATTCATATTGACTCTGATGTTTTGTCTCGGTGCCAACGCACAGGAGATAACATGGAAGCAACATGCGGTTGACGGACATCGCACTGGCGTCACACAGAAGGGTGTCGGAGAGACCGAAGCCGCTATGGGCAAAGTGAAGCGATTGCCAAGACGCTACCATGCTCCCAATGGCACCAAATACAAGAGAGGAACAGCACGCAAAGTCGCAAAGATCATGATCGAAGCCCAAGACTCGATGGCTTTTGTCAAGGAGGTCATAGCTTACAGTCCTCGCATCATGGAGAAAGAACGTCCTGAGTGCGCATTGACCAACTGGTATATCGATGCCCTGATGAAGAAGACCAGCGAATATACAGGCAAACACATCGATGTGGGATTCGCCAACTATGGAGGTGTGCGCATCGACATGCCAGAAGGCAACGTGTTCCGCGACGATATCATGTCGATGTTTCCATTCAGCAACAAGCTCTATTATTTCACACTGACCGGAGAAAGCCTGCTGGAAATATGCAACAACATAGCGACACGCCGTCCTGAAGTGTTTGGCGGATTGAGACTGGTGATCAAGGACCAGAAACTAGTGAGCGCAACTGTAGATGGCCAACCTATCGACCCAAAGAAAATCTATAGTGTGGCAACTCTCGACTATCTAATGTCGGGCAACAGCTGGTTTAGATTCGGCAAATATGCTATCGACGGATTCAACACCGAAAAACCTGTGCTCGAAGCCATGCTAGAATATGTTGCAGAGCTGACACGACAGGGCAAACCTATCGAATACAAAACCGACGGACGATTTACCGTCATCGAATGAACAGCAAAAAGACAATCTCAAAAAAGAGATATATGAACAAGACTTTTCTCACAACAGTGGCATTGATGCTCGCCATAGTTTCGGCCTATGCACAACGACCACTGACTATAGTACACGTCAACGACACCCATAGTCATGTCGAGCCAGACCGATCGGGTCGCAACAAGGATTTGGGTGGCGTGATCGAACGCGCTGTGATGATCGACAGTATCCGCAAGGCCGATGGCAAGCGCAATGTGCTCTTCCTTCACGCTGGCGATTTCAGCCAAGGCACATCCTATTTCCCTGTGATGCATGGCAACATCGAGATAGACATCATCAACGCCATGAGATACGACTGTATCGTAATCGGCAACCACGAACTCGACAACGGACTCGACGAACTCGGCCGACGGCTGAAGAAACTGAAATGCCCTGTGGTTTGCGCCAACTACGACTTTGGCTCAGAGGCTCCGTCACGCTACATCAAGCCTTACGCCATTGTGAGAAAAGCAGGCAGGAAGATTGGCATTGTGGGTATGCTATGTGACGTTTCGAGTGTAGTAGAGTCGAAAATAGCCGCTAAGTTACGGCATATTGATGATGCAGAAGTTCTGAATCACTGGGCAAAACACCTGAAGACAAACGAACATTGCGACTTAGTGATCTGCCTCTCACACCTTGGCTTTGACGCTGACATGAGATTAGCTCCTCTGGTGAGGAATGTCGATATGTATGTCGGTGGTCATAGCCACACCTTCCTCGAAGACATAGAATATGCGACAGACCTCGACCAGCGTCAGATACCTATCGTTCAGTCGGGCTGTTTCGGCATAACTGT
>JAEDEY010000150.1 GCA_016293065.1 Bacteroidales bacterium | reverse complement strand
ACAGATGAAACTGAAGCTTGAGCGCATTGCCCGGCGCGACACCTACACCATCGGGCGACTGTATGTCGATGGGCAATATCTGTGCGACACCCTCGAAGACAAGGACAGAGGACTGACCCAGGACATGAGCGAAGCGGAGATCCGCGAAGTGAAGGTCTATGGCGAGACTGCCATACCTATGGGGACGTACAATGTGGTTCTTAATATCCATTCTCGCACGTTCGGGAAGAAAGCAAGCTACAGCTTCACAGGAGGCTATCTGCCTCGGCTTGAAGAGGTCAAAGGCTACAGCGGCATACTGATTCACGGAGGCAACACGGCCAAGGACACTCTCGGCTGCATCCTCGTAGGCGACAACAAGGTCAAGGGAGGCTTGATCAATTCCCTTGTCTGTTTCCGCAAGCTGTATGCGCTGCTCAAACAAGCCGACAGCAAAGGCGACAGCATAACAATCACTATAATATAATATGAAACGACTGAGACTTAACACAGTTATAATATATGAAACGACTGAGACTTAACACAGTTATCCCTGTAATCGAGAACATCGAAGGCATCAGCCATATCAATCTCGACCTGCCTCAGACCTGGAGCGATCTCAACGACGATCAGCTGAGATACATCCTACGTCTCCGCAACATCGAGTCGGTCACGCCGATGGAGATCCGTCTGCTGGCAGTCCTTAAGTTTGCAGGGCTCGAAGAGCGCAAGCCTCGCACCGATATAGAGCGAGAATACGCCGAAACTAACAACGTGCGATACTACAAGGTTGCCCGATGCAGCGAGTCGCGCGTGAAGGAAATGCCCTTGCCCGACTGGTTCCTGACCGAAAGCATCAAGCGCATGGCATGGCTCGACGAGCCCACCGACGATGTCACGCGCATTGTCAATCTCATCAGTGGCCACCTGCCTTACGAAGCCGACCTTTCCGACATGCCCTTTGGCATATATCTCCAGGTTGAAAACGCATGGCAGACCGCCTTGTCCTGGGCAGCGGCAATGTCAGAGCAAAAGGCGAACAAAGAAGCGCAAAAGCACCTGCATGAATGCCTTGATGAACTCGCGTCCCTGCTTTATTATCCACGTCGCGAGTGGTATCTTCCATTCAAGCCTCGCAAGGTCAGCTATCCACCCGAAACAGCCCAGAACATCATGCACTGGATGATAGGATGGCACAAGTACGCGCTCTATGCCTTTCCGCACCTCTTCCGTCGCAGTGGCGGCTCATCGTCGCCCATCACGAGCGAAGCCTTGCGCGAACAGACCGATGCACAGCTCTCTGCTCTCACAGGAGGCGACGTGACAAAGCTCCCCATCGTGCTCAAGAGCACCATGACCCACGATGCCCTGCACGTCCTCGACATCAAGGCTCACGAGGCAGCCGAAGCGCGAAAGGCAAGGGAAGAAGCCCTCGCAAATGCAAAAAGAAGATAACACAAAAACATAAAATTATGAAAAATCATGAAACTTTATTCATTGTTCTTACTGCTCTCTGTTTCATCATTGCTGTTGCCTCTGTCATCGTGTACCAATGCACGCAGGGCAGCGACACTCCATCACATCGAGTCGATCGACTCCATAATGGTCAAGTCTCTGCAAAGCGATACAGCCTATCTCAACTCGCGCTACTCGCTCACAAGGCAAATTACCGTAACCAAGTTCCGCTTCGACACGATCAGGAAGGACTGGCAGCCTATCCGAAGAACCCAAATCGCAATGGACGAAGGCCTACAGCTCGCCAGTACCGCCGCTACTGTGAGCGTGAGCAATACCGACAGTATCTCCACTTCTTCGGCAATGTCTGCAAGAACCGACACATGCTCTTCGGTAAGCGATGTTACCCCCACCATCTCATCCGCCGTCTCCGATATTTCTACGGGCTCTAAATGGGCTCAGATCATCATCGGGCTTGCCGTAGGCATTGCCCTTGCACTGGCAATATACAGGTTTGCCCGAAAATTCACCTAAACCTCTCACACATAAGATATGAGCAATAATTCACAACAATTTCAGGCCGTATTCTCGCTCAATGGCCAGCAGGTCAAGGACGAGCTGAAGCGCATCAAGGAAGAGATTGAGAACATCGACAAGTCGATGCAGAATCTCTCGAAGGATGACAGCGAGACATACAAGCGACAGATGCGTCAGTATGCCGACCGCCGAAAGCAGCTCCAGGAGGAACAGCGACAGATGAACTCGATGGGCAAGGTGGTCAAAGACCTCATGAAGGATCTCGACAAGGCAAGCCCAAACCAGCTGAAGCAGACCATGCGCGACATCAACAAGGCGATCGACAATGGCGCGATCAAGCGAGGTACGCGCGATTGGCAAGAGGCTCTTCGCGTGCTTGGCAAGTGCGATGCTGAACTGAAGAAGATCAATGCCGAGACTAAGCGTTATAGCGAAGGGTCTTCTATTGGCAATGTAGTATCTGACATCAAAGGAATGGCCACCAAGGTTATTGGATGGGTAACCGCCATCAAGGGCGCATACAACGTAATCAGTGGTGTAGTCCGTATCAATATGGACTTTGAACAGCAGATGGCCAATCTTGCCTCAGTTCTTGGCAAAACAAAAACAGAGGTCAAGGATCTTGAACGCGAAGCCTTGAAACTTGGAGAAACTACTATGTTTACCGCTTCACAGGTAGCAGGACTCCAAATCAACCTTGCAAAACTTGGATTCAATGAGAATGAGATCCGAAATTCTACACGCGCTATTCTTGACTTCGCTGCGGCTACTGGTGCGGCACTTCCAGAAGCAGCAGCCGTAGCAGGTGCAGCTCTTCGCGCATTTAATCTTGACTCGACGGAAATGGGCAGAGTAGTCAGCACAATGGCAGTTTCTACAACCAAAACCGCCCTTGACTTCGAAAAGCTCCGCACGTCTGTAGCCATTACATTCCCGGTTGCCAAGGCCTTTGGTTTTACCATCGAAGATACCATTACGTTGCTTGGTAAATTGTCCGATGCAGGCTTCGATGCTTCAATGGCCGCCACAGCCACACGAAACATCCTGCTCAACCTTGCCAATCCTGCCGGAAAGCTCGCAAGGACTCTTGGGCAGCCTGTTCGCAATATAGAAGAGCTTGCCGAAGCTTTTGGCAAACTGAAGGAACGAAACATTGATCTTGCTGAATCTTTTGACCTTACAGACAAGCGTTCTGTTGGTGCTTTCAACCAGTTTGTTCGTGTATCTGACCAATTAGTTGAACTGAAAAATGAGATCACCGATGCCAGCGAAGCTTTGAGTGACATGGTCGATACTCGTATGGACACCCTTCAGGGATCTGTTACTTATCTTCAATCGGCATGGCAAGGCTTGGAACTTACCTTCCTCAATTCTACAGGTACGATGAAGAAGGTGGTTGACTGGCTGACGAAGATAACCAATGAGGTTACTCGTCTCTTGTCAACAAACAAAGAGAACCTCGAGCGCGACACAAACAATGCAGTCGAAGAACAAGAAAAAGCGAACCTGGAAAAATGGAAAAAGTCTTTTGATGAGCTCTTCAAGGGTGTTGATGAGAAATATAAGCAATTAGCGGCTTTGAGGTCTAAAAACAAAGGTAAGGAAACAGAACAGACTCGCGCTCTTCTCGATGAGACAAAAGACCAAACTGCGCAGTTCCTTACTACCTTCAGCAATCGTCTTGACTCCTATAATGCTCGCGCCACAGAGATCAGAAAGAAGATTGACGATCTGAACAAGACGCATGAAGAATATGTTAGAACTCACCCAGACAAAGGCACGGGTGGCGGTAACTATGAAAAGCGTAAATATGAGGCAGATCTTAAGGAACTAAGTCAGGAACTTATCAACGCAGAAGTCTTGGCGAAGAAATATGAGTATTTCGTCGAACGCGCCTCAAAGGTGTCAGAAACTCTCAACACATCT
>JAEDEY010000149.1 GCA_016293065.1 Bacteroidales bacterium | reverse complement strand
TTCTATATATCTCTTTGTCAGATTGCCGAACTCTTCGATGCGGCGATCGCGGAGGAAAGGCCACCAGCGACGGACGTTCTCGGAGCGTTGCATGTCGATATCTACGATGAGCAAGGTCTGTTCTGTATTGGCTTCGGCAAGGATTTCGCCTTGTGGGCCTGCTGCAAACGAATGACCCCAGAAGGTGATGCCGTTGGTCTGTCCTGATGGGTCGGGTTCCCAGCCGCAGCGGTTGACGGCTATCACAGGCAAGCCATTGGCAACGGCATGCCCGCGCTGTACTGTCTGCCATGCACCAAGCTGGCGTGCTTTCTCCTCGTCGGTATCTGAGCTCTCCCAGCCAATGGCAGTGGGGTAGATGAGAAGTTCGGCTCCTTGAAGCGCCATCAATCGGGCTCCTTCAGGATACCATTGATCCCAGCACACCTGCACGCCTAATATGCCCACACTTGTCTTGATGGGGTGGAAGCCAAGATCGCCTGGGGTGAAGTAGAACTTCTCGTAATATGCAGGGTCGTCGGGGATATGCATCTTGCGGTATTTGCCTGCTATTGAGCCGTCTTTCTCGAACACTACGGCAGTGTTATGATACAGGCCTGGTGCACGTCGTTCGAAGAGCGATGTTACAAGCACCACATTGTTTTCTTTTGCGATACGACCATAGAACTCGGTCGATGGGCCAGGGATAGGCTCGGCAAGGTCAAAATTGTCGGTCGATTCCACCTGACAGAAATATAGGCTGTTGTGCAGCTCCTGCAGCACCACCAGTTGTGCGCCACGGGTTGCTGCCTCGGCTATGCTCTTTGCCAGTTCTTCTTTGTTGGCAGCCACATCGGCTGCCTTTGCTTGTTGTATGAGGGCTACTTTCATCGTAATTAAATGATGATGTTCATAATTAAATATCCAGTCTTTGCACCGCAAAGATAATATATTTTCTCGCAAAAATCACAATAAATTTGCATAATTGTAGTTTTTTCTCTATTTTTGCGCAATTTATATTTTATATATTATGATAAAGCTAAATTTTGTAGTGGCTTCGTTGGCACTGTTTTCTTGTCTTCAGATAGTTTCTGCCCAAGAGAAACTTTCTCTCAAAGACGTTCGTTCGCGTGATTTTCGAGCAAAGAGTGCTCCTGCTTTTCGCAGTATGGCCGACGGAAAGCACTATACTGCATTGGTCGATGGCGGGCGTGCCATCGTCAAATATCAGTATAGCAATGGTCAGCCGGTTGATACACTGCTCAACCTTGACAAGGTGAAGGCAGAAGAAGACATCGACATCAAGAGTCTCCGCTTGGTGAATTATGAACTGAGCGAAGACGAACAGCGCCTCCTTGTCTATTCGAATCCAGAGTATATCTACCGTCGTTCGTTCAAGGCCGATTATTATTATTTCGTCGTTGGCAGGCAGAACTTCAAGCGCATCTCCAAAGACAAGGTGATGGCTGCCACTCTTGCCCCTGATGGCCGACAGGTAGCATTTGCCAAAGACAACAACCTCTACATTTCGAAGGTGATGGATGCCTCGATCAATCTCGTGGAACGACAGATCACCAACGATGGCAAGTGGAACGAGATAATAAACGGAATCCCGGATTGGGTCTATGAGGAGGAGTTCTCGATGAACAAAGCCTTCACATGGAGTGTCGATTCGAAATACCTCTGTTATATCAAGTTCGACGAAAGCAAGGTTAAGGAATACACTCTGCCGATGTATAAGGGTCGTGCGCCTGAATACGAGGAATATGCCACATATCCTGGAAATTACTCTTATAAATATCCTGTACCGGGCGAGGTGAACAGCACGGTGTCGGTGTGGTCGTACAATGTGACTACACGAAAGACTCAGGAGATCAATGTGCCTCTCGAAGCAGAGGGCTATATTCCGCGTGTGCGTGCAACCAAGGATCCAATGAAGATTGCCGTGATGACATTCAACCGCCATCAGAGTGACTTCAAGATGTATTTTGCCGACCCAGCGAGTGGTATTGCCAAGATGGTGATCGAAGATAAGAACGACCAATATGTAGGTGAGGGCAATATGGATGACATACAGTTCTATCCAGATGGATTTACCTTTGTCAGCGAGAAGTCGGGCTACCGTCACCTATATTATTATAATATGTCGGGTATGTTCCAGCGACAGATCACCAAGGGCGATTTCGACCTGACACGCATCTATGGCTACGACTCGAAGACCAAGACTGCCTATGTGCAGGCTGCCTATCTCGGCAAGGATGCTGATATGCCTTCAGCCATTACTCGTGGTATCTACAAGATTGATGCCAAGGGCAACATGGTTCCGCTCTTCAATGGCGGAAAGGATGGCAAGGGCTGTCGAGGCACGCACTCTGCCTCGTTCAGCAAGGGATTTGTCTATATGCAGCATTTCTATAGTGACGCAGAGACTCCAACCAAGGTTACTCTCGAACTTGTCAATGGCCTCAAGCTTGTAAAGGTGATGGAAGACAACCACGAGCTCTCAGAGCGATTGGCAAAACGTGGCTATTCGCATCGCGAGTTTTTCCAGTTCACCACTCCTGATGGTGTGGTTCTCAATGGCTATCTCACCAAGCCATACAACTTCGATCCTAACAAAAAGTATCCTGTGCTGATGGAGCAGTACAGCGGTCCTGGCTCACAGCAGGTGGCTGATAGCTGGAAGTTCTCGTGGGAGCAGTTCCTCAATGCCGAAGACTTTGTGGTGGCATGTGTGGATGGTAGAGGCACTGGTTACCGTGGTGCAGCCTTCGAACGTCAGACCTATTGCCATCTCGGTATCCTCGAATCACAGGATCAGCTATATGCCGGACAATACATAGCGTCGTTGCCTTATACCGACCCCTCGCGAATGGCAATATGGGGTTGGAGCTTCGGTGGCTACAACACCCTTATGACCATGTGTCATGACAACAACAATGTCTATAAGTGTGGCGTAGCGGTTGCACCGGTGACAGATTGGCGATACTACGATTCGGTCTATACCGAGCGTTATATGCGCACTCCACAGGAGAACGAAGACGGCTACCGTAGTTCGAGCGTATTGACTCGAGCCAAGAATCTCAAGGGCAATCTCCTCATCTGCCATGGTTCGGCCGACGATAATGTGCATCCACAGAATACGTTCGAGTTGACCGAAGAATTTGTGCAAAATGACGTAGAGTTTGATATGCACATCTATACAAATAGAAATCATTCTATTTCAGGTGGTAATACAAGTAATTATATCTATACCCAAGTGTATCGATATATTAAGAATCATCTAAAATAAGCATTTTTTTAGCCAAATATTTGTAAGTCTCAAAATAGTTTAGTATCTTTGCGGCCGCAAATTGATGGTCCGGTAGCTCAGTTGGATAGAGCAACAGCCTTCTAAGCTGTGGGTCTTGGGTTCGAATCCCAACCGGATCACTCATTGTTAATTAGTGCGGTCTCCAAAAGGAGGTCGCACTTTTTTTATATTGTGACATGAAAGCTTATATTATGCTTGCCAATGGCTTCGAGGAAGCAGAGGCATTAGTACCATTCGATATTCTTTTCCGTGCGCGTGTTGAGGTCACATTGGTCTCAATCAGCGATAGTCTTAACGTCACCAGCAGTCATGGCGTGACTGTGGTTGCCAACAGCCTTTTGAGCGATACTGATCTCTCAGACGGAGACCTGCTATTCCTCCCTGGAGGCATGCCTGGTTCGACCCATCTTGCCGAGTCAGAAGCTTTGGCAAAGGTCATCAACGAGTATGCAGAGCAGGGCAAGTGGCTTGCTGCCGTATGTGCTGCTCCTATGGTCTATGGTCGCATGGGCTTGCTCAATGGACGCAAGGCAACATGCTTCCCACATTTCGAAGAACAACTTCTTGGGGCAGACGTCCAGAAGAAGACCTGTGTGCGCGACGGTCAGTTCATCACTGGCTGCGGAGCAGGAGCAGGCTTTGCCATCGGACGAGAGATGGCTGAGGTGCTCGTAGGCAAGGATACTGCCGATGCCGTGCTGCGTCAGATGATGT
>JAEDEY010000148.1 GCA_016293065.1 Bacteroidales bacterium | reverse complement strand
TGAATTAGGTTTCATAATTGTTAATTTTAATTAATATAATGCACAATATACAACGAAATGAGAATTCGTCGTCAACGACTTTGTGCTTTTGGTCATTGTATTTTTATTTATTATGCCTATATAAAGGGTGATACTTACAATCAATTAGTGCAACACGATTGTATGATGTAAGTAACGTACCATATAATTTATTTCCTCGTATGTAAATTTTTATTTCGGAAAACCGAAATGACTCACTATATCTTTATCAGTAAATCTACTAATTTTCTAAGGGCTGGAATTTATGAGCAGTGGTAGGGACTACTACTCCATTTATAATATTCACATCATATGTATCTCCATATCTAAACTCGCTATAGCCTCCAGGAGCGACAAACAACATTGGGTCATTTGGATAGTTCTTGTGCCCGAATACGGACTTTCTCAATGATATCATTTGTTTCGGAGATTTTTTCACGAAATCATACCTTTTTACCAAATCACCTTGAAGAGTGAAGTGTTTGACCATGTAATACCTCTCGAATGTAATCGGAGCCTCTTCCATAAAGATCTGTACGGCTTCAAAACTATGGGTGCCGTCTTCGTCCTCTGCTTTCATAATCAAACCTGGCAGACCGCCCAATTTCCATGGCCCCGCAGATACTGGGATTTCTTCGCTAAACAATACATGCCATTCTTTACCATGAAAATTACAGCTTGCATTCTGACATTCATAATCTAGAACATTTGCATTATCTGCACTTAAAGACCAGTTGTAATTCGGTTTCTTCTCTTCAGACTCAAAACATGTCGCACTGATTGCTTCTCTGGCAATAATCTTTCTATTAACATTGTCAATAAAGATTGTTGGAACATGCATCATAGCCTCAAGATACATACAATCTAATGGGTTAAACTTCGAATCCTGCTGTTTTTGATATCGACCATATGGGAAGCTTTTCCACATTTCATCACCTATTTGAAGCGCGATAAGCAATGAGTCTGACACAGGCAGGTCATTCTCATCGAGAGTTTTGCATACATATTGATATACAACTACCATTTTGGAATAACCAACCGTATCGGTTGATGCAGGTTCTTTGAATGAGAATGTCTGTGCAGACAATAACGATGCTTCACAAAACAATAAAAAAAAGAAAAAATGTTTCATATAAATTTATAGATTAAGTTTATTTCGAATTCACGAGATTGATCGTACAAGTCAGCATTGCGGTCCTTCCGAGCAGCGAGCAGTCGAAGACATATCGGTCTGGACCGCTGTATGTCGTATAGGAATAGTGCTTGGAGTCAAGAAGGTTGTTCAGGCTGAGCTTCCACGTTGAACGGCGTGCCTTGTACTGGACAGAGGCGTTGAGCAGCGAGGCATCCTTGTGCTGTGACTCTGAGATCTGAGAATGTACATAGTCGTACGAAGCCATGATCTCAAGTGGCTTGGTCGGATATACCGCCAAAGATCCCTTGGCGCTCAGGTCATCATAGTCGTTATGTATGCCATTGTATCGTGTGCAGCTCTTGTCGTAGGTTACTCTTCCTGTGATCTCGGTCCAATGTACAGGAGATACAGTAGCCTTGCCCGATATGCTATACCCCTGCGAATAGGTAGTGAGCGGGTTAAGCTGAGACATCGTCTCGCTGCTTCCCCATCGGCCCGAGAAGTCGGCCTCAAGCTTGGTGTTGATCGGGATATAGTTCTTCGAGAACTTCAGGTTTGCGCTGGCACTACGGCTGTAGCTGTCTCTGATGATGCTTCCGACACTTACACTGCCATTATCTACCATCTGCGACGAGAGCACGTTGCGCTTGCCCTGGTTCCACGACGCATTGGCTGTCATGGCAAAATAGCTGAACGGCATCTGGAACTTATAGTTGATTACAGATGTCCACATCTCAGTCTCTCCGATGATTCCCGACGACATCACCGTGTTGCGGTAGTCGGTCTGGACTGGCGCGGTGAGCAGGTCGAGCATATCGCCTGTCTTTTGGCGTAATGTGCTCGTGAGACTGATCTCCGAATTGCCGCTTATAGTATATCGCAGACTCAGGTAAGGATCGATTAAGAGTTTGGAGAAGTCGGTATCACTGCCACCTGACGTCTTGTAATGCATAGTGTTCCAACGCACATCGACTCCGAAAGAGGCGTGAGCCTTCTTGTCCGAAGAGTTCCAGCTTGTCGTTGGACAAGCCTGAGGTTCGACCTTCCATCCTCTTATCCTCTGGACGTTATCCATGTCTTGCGTTCCTGTGAGCACTGTCTCAAGGAAATCATAGTCGGCTATGATGCCTATAGGAAGGGCGACCGTCCACTTGCCATCGGTATTGAGCGTGAACGACGCATGATGATCGGACTTAAGCGATGTGCTTTGTCCATGCTGTTCGACATTGTTCATCCTCAACGTCACTTCTGGAGCTCTTCTGAAATCTACATACGAATTGAGATAGTATTTAGTGGTTCCTCTCTTGAACGTCGAATTGAAACGGTTGGATACCATCAGAGAGTTGGACCTGCGGTGCTGGTCATTCAGTACGGCATTGGACATTACCGGGTTCTCATTCTCCTCAATCGTGGTCTTTACCTTCAGCTCTTCCAAGACATAGTGTATGGCAGTGTTGTTGACATAACGGATGGCCGCTACAGGCTTGTGGATCCTTGAGAATGGATTCTGTGTCTCAGAGATGCCCACGTTCTGACCGTCGGCAAAATAGAGCGTCTGGGTCAAGTATTCATTGTGGTTCCTCTGATATGAGTAGTCTGCATTGAAGCGGAACGTGCGGTCTTCGCCGAGCTTGCTGATCGAATTGAGCGAACCGTAGCCGGCACGTTCATGGAGATAGTCGCCAATCGGTGGTACACCTCCGCTCCATCCATGCAGCAAGTCTGGAGCAAGATCCTCTCCACTGTTGCTATAGAAATGGTCGATGATGTCGTAATAGCCATAGTTACCGTCGTTGCTGAACTTGCCTGATGCGAGAAGCTGGTAGCCGTCGGCAAACATCATGCCTGTGAGGCCCAGGGTCACGAGGATATCATCGTCTCGGTAGCCGACTCCAAGTTCTGGCTGTCCGAATGGCTTGAACTTAGCCTTGCGGCTCAGCTTCACGTTGATCGCCACGTCGTTGCTCTCTTCGTCGGCATCGACCTTCCTTGCCTTATGGTGTCGCAGTATCTCTATCTGCGTGGCATACTGTGCAGGGATGTTCTTTGTCGCAAGGTTATATCGGCCTCCGAGCATGTCTAACCCCTCGATGTAGAAGTCTGAGATGCCCTTACCCATATAGCTTATGGCTCCACTCGTTGACACCTCTATGCCAGGCAGTCGCTTTAGTCCGTCCTCAAGCGTTACGTCGCCCTTTCCGATAAACGATGCAAGGTTATACTTCAATGTATCGCCCATCTGGCGCAGAGGCTCAGCCTTAACTCTGACCTCCTTCAGCTCAATGCTCTTAGGTATCATGATAACGTCATGACGCAGCGCAGGCTTGTCCTGGGAGAGTGCTATGCTTTCCTTCTCGAACGAAATGTGATTGAACTCTATGACAAGGCTCTTCCCATTTGTCACCTTTGTGTCGAACGTCAGATTGTATGTACCTTTTGTATCTGTAGTGGTGAATGCATAGTTCTTCGAACCGTCCGTGATCTTGACAATCACATCGGCCAGTGCCTTGTTGCCTATATCGGCGACGGTGCCGCTAACCACAACCTTCTGGGCAAGGGCCGATACAGTAAAGAATATAAGGAAAGAGATAAGTGTGGCTCTCATATCATTCAAGTTCTAACTGTTGATATACATTTACAGTCTTTGGAATAATCATGTCTGATGCAAGCATAGCAAGTCTTCCTTCCAAAGATGGTTTTGGATAATACATGAAGAACACTGAAAAACTAATTTTATATTTCATAATAATATCAAAAATGAAAACATAACATATTACTGTTGCCAATATTTTTTTGGCAAAAGGCTTTGCCACTATCAGATCTGGAACACCAAGGATGCTCAAAAGGCTTATTTAGAATCT
>JAEDEY010000034.1 GCA_016293065.1 Bacteroidales bacterium | reverse complement strand
TACATTGAAAAGATTGTTCCTGACCGCCACGGTATTGGCAATCAGGAATTGAGAAGGCACCTCGGTGCGAGGTTCGCCCATATCGACAGTAGCCGACGACACTTTTCCATCTTCGCCAAGCTGAAGCTGGATGGTCTTGATGCCCGAAAGAGTCTCGAGAGTGACAGTCGTCTTATCGGTGAGCTGATGGTCATAGACATACTTGCCGACACAGCGTGTGCCATTGCCACACATCATCGCTTCGCTGCCATCGTTATTATAAATGTGCATCGAGAAGTCTGCCACATCGCTCTTGCCTATCAGGATAAGTCCATCGCTGCCAATACCGAAGTGAGGGCGGCTAAGCGCCACACTCACTTCTGCTGGATTTTCTATAGGACACTCTGGCGTATAGACATATATATAGTCGTTGCCAGCACCGTGCATCTTGGTGAATTTCATACTATTGCAGTATTATTGCTTTTTCAAGAACTTATCAACAGCCTCGGCAGTCTTTCGACCGCTTGCTATAGCTCTCACGACGAGCGATGCACCAGAAGCGGCATCTCCAGCCACAAACACATTGTCGGCAAACTGTGGCTGCTGTGGCTTGAGGAAGCCCATTGCAAGGAAGACAATATCGGCCTTGATCACCTCAACCTCACCTGCTTCGACCATGATAGGACGTCCGCCTTCGGGATTTGGCTTCCAGTCGATTGGCTGTACCTTCACGCCTGTGAGCTTTCCGTCTTCGCCAAGGAACTCGAGTGTATTGATGTTCCAGCGACGCACGCAGCCTTCCTCGTGGCTTGAAGTGGTCTTCAGTATCACAGGCCAGTTTGGCCAAGGAGTGGCAGGATTATGTCCAACAGGAGGCTGAGGCATGATCTCGATCTGAGTCACGCTCTTTGCTCCCTGACGATGGCTTGTACCGATGCAGTCGGAACCAGTATCGCCACCACCAATCACGAGCACGTCCTTGTCTTTGGCAGTCACTCTATCCACATCACCTTCAGCTACCTCGCCCATGAGAACCTGATTCTGCTGAGAGAGCAGTTCGAGAGCCAGATGCACGCCCTTGAGTTCGCGTCCAGGGATATTGATATCGCGAGCCTGAGGTGTGCCTGTCGAAACAACATAAGCATCGAAGCCCTCAGGCAATGCAGTCACGTCGATATCGGCATTATATACGAATTTGACACCTTCCTTCTCCATGATAGAGATACGGCGGTCGATGATCTTCTTCTCGAGCTTGAAGTTTGGAATGCCGTAGCGGAGCAAGCCACCAGCTGCTGCACGACGGTCGAAGACTGTCACCTCATAGCCCTTGTAGTTGAGCTGGTTGGCTGCAGCCAATCCCGCAGGACCACCACCTATCACAGCCACCTTCTTGCCGTTGCGCTCTGGATGTTCGATAGTCACGAATCCCTCCATGAAAGCACGTTCGGCAATGGCACATTCGTTTTCACGGTTGGTCACAGCCTCGCCTGTGGTATGATAGAGCACACACGACTTCTCGCACAATGCAGGACAGATACGTCCGGTGAACTCAGGGAAATCGTTGGTCTTCTTCAAAATCTTATATGCAGTTTCCCACTCTCCATGATAGAGAGCATCGTTCCATTCAGGATCCTTGTTGCCAAGCGGACAAGCCCAATGGCAGAAAGGTACGCCACAGTCCATACAGCGTGAAGCCTGCTGCTGACGTTCTTTTGAGTTGAGCGTCTGCTCCACTTCACTGAAATCGCGGACACGCTCTATGATAGGTCTATAACCAGCCTCGACACGAGGCACAGTCAAGAATGCTTTAGGATTTCCCATAACTTATTCCTGTATTGCTTGAATTTTCTGTTGCAGTTGTTTGATCTTCTCTTCTTCGAGTACGCGCTTGTATTCGATTGGCACTACCTGTATGAACTCCTCGATATACTGATTCCAGTTGTCGAGCATACGACCAGCGAGAGCCGAACCTGTGTAGAGATAATGCTTGCGGATGAGCTCCTTAAGCTCCTTGCGATATGCTGTCTCTTCGACGAGGTTGATCTCTACCATATCCATGTTGCAGAAGTAGTCGAAGTTGTGGTTCTTGTCCCAGACGTATGCCACACCACCGCTCATACCAGCGGCGAAGTTGCGTCCGACCTCACCCAAGACAACCACACGTCCGCCAGTCATATACTCACAGCAGTGGTCGCCTGCTCCTTCAATAACGGCAGTAGCACCAGAGTTGCGCACACCGAAGCGCTCACCCACACGTCCGTTGACATAGAGCTCGCCCGTAGTAGCGCCATAGAGGCCTGTGTTGCCTGCGATGATATTGTCTTCGGCTACGAAGTCATCTCCACGTCGTGCAGGAGGCAGGATGGCGATACGTCCGCCTGAAAGTCCCTTTCCGAAGTAGTCGTTGGTTTCGCCTTCGAGCTTGAGGGTCATACCCTTGACAGCAAAGGCACCGAACGACTGACCTGCCGAACCCTTGAACTTGATGTTGACACTGTTGTCAGGCAATCCCTCTTCGCCATATCGGCGTGCGATCTCACCAGCAAGCATTGTACCTACGGCACGGTCGGTATTCTTTATCATATATGAGGCTTCAGACACTCGCTCATGACCGCCCTTCGGACTTGTCACTGTTTCTGCAAAATCATTGAGTATCTTCTCGTTTAGTTCGTTTGCAACCTTGGTGAATTCTCCACGGTCCCAGAAGAGCGACTTGTCAGAAGCAGGCTGATGCAAGAGACGTGAGAAATCGAGCGACTCCCACTTTGCGAGAGTGTTCTTGTCGATCTCCACACCTTCCTTCTGTACGACAGGATTGGTGACGATGAGATCGGTGCGACCGATGATGTCCTTGAGTTTTCTCACACCCATCTGGCTGAGGTACTCGCGCACCTCTTCGGCAAGGAAGGTGAAGAAGTTGACAACATATTCGCTTCGACCCATGAAACGAGCACGGAGTCGTTCGTCCTGAGTAGCAACACCCACTGGACAGGTGTTGGTATTGCACTTGCGCATCATGACGCAACCGAGCACGATGAGAGGCAATGTACCGAAAGCGAACTCGTCGGCACCGAGCAGAGCCATCGAGATGACGTCGCGTGCTGTCTTGAGCTGACCGTCGGTCTGCAGACGCACCTGATTGCGAAGTCCATTGATGACCAATGTCTGCTGAGTCTCTGCCAGACCAATCTCGGGCGAAATACCTGCGAAACGCATTGATGAAGCAGGACTCGCACCTGTACCACCCTCTGCTCCTGAGATGACGATGAGGTCGGCTTTTGCCTTTGCCACACCTGCAGCAATGGTGCCCACACCGCTCTCGGCAACGAGCTTCACGCTCACGGCAGCAGTAGGATTGATGTTCTTGAGGTCGAAGATGAGCTGTGCAAGATCTTCAATCGAATAGATGTCATGATGTGGCGGAGGCGAGATGAGCGAGATGCCTGGGATAGCGTTACGTGTCTTGGCAATCACCTCGTTGACCTTGAATCCAGGCAACTGACCACCCTCTCCAGGCTTTGCACCCTGTGCCACCTTGATCTGTATCTCCTCGGCATTGACGAGATATTCAGCAGTCACACCGAAGCGTCCTGAAGCTATCTGCTTTGTCTTGCTGCTCAGCGATACGCCATCGACCTCCGAGTGGTAGCGCGCATTGTCTTCACCACCCTCACCCGTGTTGCTTCGTGCACCGAGCTTGTTCATCGCCAATGCCAGGGCTTCGTGAGCCTCGATGCTCAAGGCACCGAACGACATTGCTCCAGTCACGAAATGCTTTACGATGCTTTCTACAGGCTCTACCTCATCGAGAGGAGTAGGATTAGCAGCGCGTTTGAAGTCGAAGAAGTCGCGGATAAAGATAGGTTTCTCTTTCTGATCGACCTTCTTGCTCCACTCCTTGAATTTCTTGTACGAACCAAGACGAGTTGCAATCTGGAGTTCGGCAATGGTCTCTGGATTCCATGCGTGCTGGATTCCGTCGCGACGATACGAGAACTGTCCGTTGTTTGGCAGGAACTCATTGATCTCGGCTGGCTTGAATGCCTCGTTGTGGAGACGGATGGCATCGGCTGCAATCTCACGCAAGCCAACACCTCCGATGGTCGAGATCTCTGTACCGAAGTAACGACGCAGAAGATCCTCGCTCAAGCCGATGCTCTCAAATATCTTTGCACCTTGATATGAACGTATAGTGCTGATACCCATCTTGCTCATGATCTTTTTCAGACCCTTATCTACAGCCTTGATATAGTTGGCTTCGGCTGTCGCATACTCCTCCTGTACCTTATGACGCTTCACAAGGTCATCGAGCACAGCAAAGGTCATGTAAGGACAGATGGCTGAAGCACCATAGCCCAACAAAAGAGCAGCATGCATCACTTCGCGTATCTCGCCACTCTCAACGATAAGGGCAGTCTGCACACGCTTCTGAACACTGATCAGATAGTGATGAACGGCACTAACTGCCAGAAGTGAAGGGATAGCAGCATGAGTAGCATCGATATCACGGTCAGAGAGGATGATGTAGTTGACACCATCATCTACTGCCTTCTCTGCCTCATGACAGAGGTTGTCGATGGCTTGACGCAAGGCTGAAGCACCACCCGACACCTCGAAGAGGATAGGCAGCTTCTTGGTATTGAAGCCCTTGTAGCGGATATTGCAGAGGATATCGAGCTGTGCGTTGGTCAGAATAGGCTGTGGCAGACGCACCATGTGGCAGTTGCTCTCGTCGGGTGTAAGGATTCCCGAACCCACGCGACCGATATATTCGGTGAGACTCATTACCAGTTCCTCGCGTATAGGGTCGATGGCAGGGTTGGTGACCTGTGCAAACTGCTGACGGAAATAGTTGAAGAAGATCTGTGGCTTGTCGGAAATCACTGCCAAAGGAGTGTCATTACCCATAGCTGCCACTGGCTCCTGACCCTGAGTACACATTGGGATGACCGTACGGTCGATGTCCTCCTGTCCAAAGCCGAAGCTCATCAGCTTGCGCTCGAAGTTTTCGACACTGTTGACAACCTTTCTTCCACTCTTGAGATTCTCGAGCTGGATGCGGTTGGTTGAGAGCCACTGGCGGTAAGGATGCTCGGCTGCAAGCTTTGCCTTTATCTCGCCATCATAATAGATCTTGCCTTCCTGCGTATCGATGAGCAGTATCTTGCCTGGCTGAAGACGTCCCTTGCTCACTACCTCGCTCGGATCGAAATCCATCACGCCTACCTCGCTCGCAACTACCATCATGCCACCCTTGGTAATGGTGTAGCGCGATGGACGGAGACCATTGCGGTCGAGCATTCCGCCAGCGAAACGACCGTCGCTGAACATCAATGCAGCTGGACCGTCCCATGGCTCCATGAGGATTGAATAATACTCGTAGAATGCCTTCAGGTCTTCCGAGATAGGGTTCTTGTCGTTGAACGATTCTGGCACCAGGATAGCCATGGCCTGAGGCAGACTCATGCCACTCATAACGAGGAACTCAAACACATTGTCGAGCGAAGCAGAGTCGCTCATGTCGTCCTGCAATATCGGGCGAATCTCCCTGATGTCGCCAAGAGCAGGAGAAGAGAGCACGCTCTCGCGAGCCTTCATCCATCCACGGTTACCACGCACTGTGTTGATCTCACCATTGTGGCAGAGATAACGGAACGGCTGAGCCAACTTCCATTTCGGGAAGGTGTTGGTCGAGAAACGGCTGTGCACCAATGCCAGACCCGAAGTGAAGTAGCTGTTGCTCAGGTCTGAGAAGTAGCGACGCAACTGGCCGCTGGTGAGCATACCTTTATATATAATGTTCTTGCTCGAGAGCGAGCAGATATAGAAGTCCTCATAGGCTTCTCCAAGAGCAGCCACACGGTTCTCGGTCTTCTTGCGTATCTTATAGAGAATACGTTCGAGTTCTGGAGCACGGTCTTCCGAAACGCCATTGATGAAGATCTGTTTCACCGCAGGCTCTACTTCGCGTGCAGCCACACCCAGCACCTCAGGATTGGTAGGCACTGTACGCAGGTGCATAAGGTTGAGACCTTCGCGCTCTATCTCCTCGATCATGATGCTCAGCACCTCGCTCTGGAGTGCAGCATCTTTTGGAAGGAACACCAGACCTGTACCGTATCTGCCCTTCTCTGGCACTGGAATACCTTGCAGAAGTATGAACTCGTGAGGGATTTGCAGCAGGATACCTGCACCATCACCTGTCTTGTCGCGCGTCTCTGCGCCTCGGTGCTCCATGTTCTCGAGCACTCGCAATGCATTGTCAACCAGCTCGTGGCTCTTGCCACCGTGGATATTGACTACCATACCTACACCACAAGCATCATGCTCGTTGGCAGCAGAATACAAACCTGCTTGGCGTGGTTGCTTTCTCAAAGCCCGCTGTGTTGCTTTTGTTACCATAACTTTACCTTAAATCTTTATATTTTTGTTTATCTATTTGCTTTTGTCACCGCAAATATATAGCAAATAGTTATACTATCATTATTTTTAATGGAAAAAGGCTACATTTTAATCACTTTCACTTTCATAAAGCCTTATTTTGCAAAATAGCCGTTGCAAAATTATATATTCTAAGTGCTAAAAATAAGAAAATGTTAGTATTTTTGAACTTTTTAGAGCAAATAGTTGGCAGATTAACCAAAACACTATACATTTGCAACGAAAATAAGAAAATACAAACATTCTTATTACAAGAATATGCAAAAGTAAATGTATATACAAAAAAGATTAACAAAATATACAGAGCAGCATATTTACAAGAGGTAAAAGTAATATACATTATTAATATACGTTATAAAAAATTGTGTTATGAGCAAATTGAGATTTGATGCTATCGAACAAGCGTTCAAGAAGCATGCAGTAGAAGTGGTTGCACCAGAAGGACGTCCTTCAGAGTATTTTGGGGAGTTGGTTTTCAACCGCGAAAAGATGCAGAAGTATCTCGATGCAAAGACCCTCAAGTCATTGCTTGATTGTATCGACAACGGCAAACACCTCGACCGTACTGTTGCCGACGGTGTGGCAGCTGGCATGAAGCAATGGGCTATGGAGCATGGTGTGACTCACTGCTGTCACTGGTTCCAGCCACTCACCGAGACCACAGCCGAGAAGCACGACTCTTTCATGGAATATGACTGGAAGGGCGGCATGATCGAAGAATTCGAAGGCAAGAGCCTCGTACAGCAGGAGCCTGATGCTTCGTCGTTCCCTTCAGGAGGTATCCGTGCTACATTCGAGGCACGCGGCTATACTGCCTGGGACCCGACAAGCCCTGTGTTCATCCTCGACGACTGCCTTTGCATCCCAACAGTGTTCATCTCATACACTGGTGAGGCTCTCGACTACAAAGCTCCTTTGAAGAAGGCTCTCAAGGCTGTCAACGATGCCGCAGTGCCAGTGTGCCAGCTCTTCGACCCAAATGTCAAGCACGTACAGAGCAACCTCGGCTGGGAGCAGGAGTATTTCCTTGTTGACGATGCTCTCTATGCTGCTCGTCCTGACCTCATAGCCACAGGCCGCACACTCATGGGCCACGGCTCAAGCAAGAACCAGCAGATGGACGACCACTATTTCGGTCAGATTCCTACTCGTGTCCAGGCGTTCATGAAGGATCTTGAGATTCAGGGTCTCCGCCTCGGCATCCCAATGAAGACTCGTCACAACGAGGTTGCACCTAACCAGTTTGAGTTTGCTCCAATCTTCGGCGAAACCAACCTTGCTGTCGATCAGAACATGCTCATCATGGGCGTAATGAAGAAGGTGGCTCGTCGCCACGGATTCCGCGTACTGCTTCACGAGAAGCCATTCGACGGCATCAACGGTTCGGGCAAGCACAACAACTGGTCACTCAGTACCGATACAGGAGTCATCCTCCTCGCCCCAGGCAAGGATCCGATGTCAAACCTCCAGTTTGTCACATTCTTCGTCAACATCCTCATGTCATTGAAGCGCCATGGCGCCTTGCTCAAGGCTTCTATCGCTTCGGCAACCAACGCACACCGTCTTGGTGCCAACGAAGCACCTCCTGCAATCATCTCTGCCTTCCTTGGCAAGACAATGACCGATGTGCTCCACAAGCTCCTCACCGTGAGCGACGATACCGACATCGTGATTGCCGGCAAGCAGGCTTACGACCTCGGACTTGTCGAAATTCCAGAGATCTTTGTCGATAACACCGACCGTAACCGCACATCGCCATTTGCTTTCACAGGCAACCGTTTCGAGTTCCGTGCCGTAGGCTCAAAGGCCAACTGCTCATCGGCAATGACTACTCTCAACGCTATGGTAGCCGAACAGCTCATCGACTTCAAGGCTGCTGTAGATAAGGAAATGGCTGCAGGCGCAAGCGTGAAGGTTGCTGTGATGAAGACACTCAAGCCACTCATTGCAGAGATCATCGACACTGTTTGCTTCGATGGCAACGGCTATGCCGAAGAATGGCCTATCGAGGCTCAAAAGCGTGGTCTCGACATCGAGCGTTGTGTTCCAAAGATGTTCCTCGAGAATGTTAAGCCAGAGGCTGTTGCAATGTTCGAGAAGCTCGGAGTATTCACTGCTGCCGAACTCGAAGCACGCAACGAGGTCAAGTTCGAGACATACATCAAGCTCGTGCAGATCGAAGCCCGTGTGCTTGGCGACCTCGCCATCAACCACATCATTCCTGCAGCAACAACCTATCAGTCAACACTGCTCAAGAATGTGGCTATGATGAAGAACCTCTTCCCTGTCGAGTGGGAGACAATGGCTTCTCACGAGTTGTGCATCATCAAGAAGATTGCAGCCTACAACGCAACCATCAAGACCAAGGTTGATGAGATGGTACAGAAGCGCAAGGTTGCCAACAAGCTCGAAGATGGTTACGAGAAGGCTATTCTCTATTACGAAATTGCCGAGTCATTCAATGCTATCCGCAAGCCTATCGACAAGCTTGAAGAGATTGTTGACGACAACATCTGGCCAATGCCAAAGTATCGTGAACTGCTCTGGATCCGCTAATCATAGCAAGCAACAACTATAATAACGCAAATAGTTATAACCATCAACAATATTATTTTTTTAGCCAAAGTGTTTTAAGGTATGAAAAAAATTGAAGCAATTATCCGCAAGACCAAATTCGAAGAGGTCAAGGAAGCGCTGCTGAGCAGCGATATCGATTGGTTTGAGTATTGTCCTGTCCATGGTATCGGACAGAGCCGTCAGGAGCGCATCTATCGTGGTGTGCAGTACAGTACAGATGTGATCGAGCGCATGAAGATTTCAATCGTATGCCGCGAGATGTTTGTACAGCCTACGGTCGATGTCATCAAGCGTGTAGCCCACACCGGTGAAGTCGGCGACGGACGAATCTTCGTTTCTGAGGTGATCGATGTCTGGTCGATCCGCACAGGCGAAAATGGCGATACCGTATTGAGAGACAAGAAGTAATTATGACCAGATAAGTCCTGGTATTTATGTTTAACTTTAACAAGGAAATATTATGATTTTGCTCGATATCGTTGCTCCTGTGGTAGAGGAGTCTAAAGACTTTGTGAATGGCTTGGATACCCTTTGGGTACTGTTAGGCGCAATGTTGGTGTTCTGGATGCAGCCTGGCTTTGCATTTGTCGAAGCAGGTTTGACACAGCAGAAGAACACAGCCAACATCCTGATGAAGAACTTCGTTGACTTCATGTGCGGCACCGTGCTGTACTGGGTTCTCGGATTCTCTCTCATGTATGGTGCAGGCAATGCATGGATTGGCTGGGAAGGTTTCGGTTTCATTGGCAGCGACAGCAACGTGCCAGCCGAGGCTACTTTCATCTTCCAGACTGTGTTCTGCGCAACAACTGCCACCATCGTCTCTGGCGCAATGGCCGAACGCACTAAGTTCTCGATGTATGTGCTCTACAGCATCCTGATCTCAGCATTCATCTATCCATTCGAAGGCCACTGGTCATGGGGAGGCGGCTGGCTCTCAGAACTCGGCTTCCACGACTTTGCAGGCAGCACAGTGGTTCACCTCTGCGGTGGTGCTCTCGCCCTTGCTGGTGCCATCGTCCTTGGTCCTCGTGTCGGCAAGTACGACAAGAACGGCAATAGTCGTGCTATCCCAGGTCACAACCTCGCATTCTGTGCACTCGGTGTCTTCATCCTCTGGATGGGCTGGTTCGGCTTCAATCCTTGTAGCACGGTAGCCGCTACTGGTTACGACAATGCAGTAAGCATGAGCCACGTATTTGTCACAACCAACATGGCAGCCGCTACTGGTGGTATTGCAGCACTCGCCTACACCTGGATTGTCGATGGCAAGCCATCTCTCTCAATGGTGTGCAACGGTGTACTCGCTGGCTTGGTCGGCATCACTGCAGGCTGCGACTGCGTGAGCGTTGGTTCTGCTGCCCTGATCGGTGTCATCACTTCAGCCATCATGTGCTTCTCAGTTAGCTTCATCGACAAGAAGCTCAAGATCGATGATCCAGTAGGTGCTGTTTCTGTTCACGGTGTTGGTGGTCTTGTCGGCACTATCCTCACTGGTGTGTTCTGCGACAGCTCGATCGACGGTGTTGAGTGCTCGGTTGGCGTTCAGGCCCTTGGTGCAGTGACTGTAGGCGTATTTGCTTTCATCGCAGGTATGATCCTCTTCAACGTCATCAAATATACTCACGGCATCCGTTGCGACAAGCGCATTGAGGAAGAAGGTCTCGATGTATATGAACATGGTGAGAGCTGTTATAACTAATTCAAGAAACTACTAACAATAGGAATCCATACTTAGTGTGTCATGACCATTCCGAAGTTTTTCAGTAATGAGTAGTTTGTTGTTTGCAATCATGGCAGATTAAGTATAGGTTCTGACTAAAAAATTTATGATTATGAAAGTTTTAAGGTTTATCGTTGTTGCTGGTATGTGTACTTGCACCTGTTTTGTCACCAAGGCACAGGACAAAGTAGAAGGATCGATGGCTGTCGATGTAGTCAGCCAGTATGTATGGCGTGGTCAGGAGCTTGGCAATGCCTCTATCCAGCCGGGATTGGGCATCAGCTACAAGGGACTCTCGCTCAGTGCATGGGGAAGCGTAGGACTGACTTCTGCCGACGACACCAAGGAGTTCGACCTCACATTGGGATATAGCGCAGGTGGATTCAACATCGGAGTGACCGACTACTGGTTCAATGCCGGTCTCGATGGCAAGAACCGCTACTTCCGTTACAACTCCCACAGCACCAATCACGTGTTTGAAGGCAACATCGGTTACGACTTCGGCTGTCTCAGCCTCCAGTGGTACACCAACTTCGCTGGCAACGATGGCGTGAACGAGGATGGCGACCGTGCCTATTCTTCATACTTCGAGATTGGCGTTCCATTCAGTTTCGTATCATGCGACTGGGAGGCAGCAGTAGGTGCAGTGCCTTATGCCACTTCATTCTACGGAACATCAGGCTTTGCAGTGACAGAGCTCGCTATCAAAGCCACCAAGGAATTCAGCATCGGCGACAAGATCACAGTTCCTGTATATATGGGTGTTTCAGCCAACCCATGCTCACAGAACTGCCACTTCTATGCCGGTTTCGCATTCCAACTGTAATTTAGTCAAAACTATCTGAAAAGACAAGAAAGCAAAGAAAAACGAAGATTATTTATGGACAATTCTCTTTCTTCTTTTTCTTTGGTTTCTTGTAAATACGAAATATTTACAAACTCTTAATTGTTTACTATCTATCATGTGTAGCATCGTAGGAATATTCGATATCAAGCAACCAAGTTCAGAGCTACGTACCAAAGCGCTCAAGATGTCACAGAAACTGCGTCATCGCGGACCCGACTGGAGCGGCATCTACGTAGGCAAGACTGCCATTCTGGCACACGAACGACTCTCGATCGTCGATCCTTTGTCGGGCAAGCAGCCTCTCATCTCTCCTAACGGAAAGGAGATTCTCTGTGTCAATGGCGAGATCTACAACCACAAGGACATCCGCCGTCGCAGCGACTATGCTTTCAAGACTGGCAGCGACTGTGAGGTGATACTCGCTCTGTGGGAAGAGGTGAAGGCCGACCCAAAGAAAGACTTCACATGGCTTCTCGAACAGCTCAACGGCATCTTTGCTTTTGCGCTTTACGACGAGGAGGCCGACGAATACCTCATCGGACGCGACCCTATCGGTGTCATTCCTCTATATATCGGTCACGACAGCGACGGAAAGGTCTATTGCGCTTCTGAACTCAAGGCTCTCGAAGGTTTCTGCGACAGCTACGAACCATTCCTTCCTGGACACTACTACTCTTCACGCGATCACCAGATGCATCGCTACTATGTGCGCGACTGGATGGACTATTCAGCAGTGAAAGACAATACGGCTTCGAGCGATGACGTGCGCGAAGCTCTCGACGCTGCTGTCAAGCGACAGCTCATGTGCGACGTTCCTTACGGTGTGCTTCTCTCTGGCGGACTTGACTCATCAGTCACCTCAGCCATCGCCATGAAGTATTCCAAGAAGCGCATCGAGACCGACGACCAGCACGGAGCATGGTGGCCTCAGCTCCACTCGTTTGCAGTGGGTCTGAAGGGCGCACCCGACCTTGCCAAGGCTCGCGAGGTGGCAGAGCATATCGGCACCGTGCATCACGAAGTCAACTACACCATTCAGGAAGGTATCGACGCCATACGCGATGTCATCTATTTCATAGAGACCTACGACGTGACCACCGTTCGCGCCTCTACCCCAATGTACCTGCTGGCTCGTGTCATCAAGAGCATGGGCATCAAGATGGTACTCTCGGGTGAAGGAGCCGACGAGGTGTTCGGCGGTTACCTCTATTTCCACAAGGCTCCATCGGCCGAAGAGTTCCACAAGGAGACAGTGCGCAAGCTCGGCAAGCTATATCAGTACGACTGCCTACGTGCCAACAAGAGCCTCGCTGCATGGGGTGTCGAGGGGCGTGTGCCATTCCTCGACAAGGAGTTCCTCGATGTGGCAATGCGACTCAACCCTGAGGCAAAGATGTGTCCTGGCACTACAATGGAAAAGCGCATAGTGCGCGAAGCCTTTGCCGACATGCTCCCTGCATCGGTAGCTTGGCGACAGAAGGAACAGTTCTCCGACGGCGTGGGATATTCGTGGATCGACACCCTCAAGCAGATCACTTCCGAGGCAGTGACCGACGAGATGATGGCACATGCAGCCGAGCGTTTCCCTATCAATACCCCAATGAACAAGGAGGAATACTACTACCGCTCGATCTTCGAAGAGCATTTCCCAAGCGACTCTGCCGCACGCAGCGTGCCTCACGAGGCTTCGGTAGCTTGCTCTACTGCCATCGCTCTCGAATGGGACGAGGCATGGAAGAAGATGAATGACCCAAGCGGACGTGCGGTGAAGGGTGTTCACGAACAGGCATATTGACAATTTTGTTTACCTATTATATTGCTTGATCGTTGCCTCACATTCGTCCATAGTGAGGCGCGGAATTGAACATTTCCTAATTTTGCAGCCTGAGCGTTGTGAAACGCCCAGGCTTTGAACTTGATTATGATACTTTGAGTTTAAAAAACTGGCAACTGTATGCGAATGTACAGAATCTTAAATAAGTTTTTTATCGTTCATATATCCAAAATAGCTGTATTTTAGGTAAATTTGCACTCGGTATTTATTATTTTCTTGCACAATGATATGTGTCAGACAAGCAGATATTATAGTGCAATTTCATATTCGACAATTCTAAATCAAACAACTATATGTGCGGCATCGTAGGTTATCTGGGCTCGCAGTCGGCAGCCCCTATTTTGATCAAAGGACTACATCAGCTTGAATACCGTGGATACGACTCTGCGGGCATTGCCTTAAACTGTGAATCCGAGTCTTCGTTCCAGCTGTTCAAGGCCAAAGGTAAGGTGTCTAACCTCGAAAGCATCATTCCCGACGAAGTGAAGATGCGCGACAATATGCCTGTGGCAGGTATCGGACACACACGATGGGCTACTCATGGCGAACCTTCTACTGCCAATGCCCACCCTCATCTCTCAATGAGCGGCGAGGTGGTGTTGGTTCACAACGGCATCATCGAGAACTACAAGGAGCTCAAAGACCAGCTCATCGACCGAGGCTATACTTTCCAGAGCCAGACCGACACCGAGGTGCTGTGCAACCTCGTTGACCTCTACTATCAGCAGAACGGCAAGAACCTGCGTCTGGCAGTCGTCCAGGCTCTCAACAAGGCTATCGGAGCTTATGCCATAGCTGTAATGGAGCAGAAAGACAACCAGCATATCGTATGTGCACGCAAGGCTTCACCGCTTGTGATTGGCATCAGCGAAGGCAACGACGAGTTCTTCATCGGCAGCGATGCCACTCCGATGGTCGAATACACCCACAAGGTGATCTATCTCGACGATGAGCAGGTGGCAGACGTGCGTCTCGGCCATGAGGTAGAGATTGTCAATCTCGACCAGTCGCTCGCCGAGTTCGATGTCAAGGAGGTCGATCTCGACATCACGGCTCTCACCAAGGGCGGTTTCCCTCACTTCATGATCAAGGAGATCTTCGACCAACCTCATTGCCTCGAAAACTGTATGCGCGGACGTGTGGTGCGTCTCGACGATGGCACCTACGACATCAAGCTTTCTGCACTCCACAATTTCAAGGCCAAGCTGATACGCGCGCGTCACGTCATCATCGTGGCTTGTGGCACCTCGTGGCACGCTGGTCTCATCGGCAAGCAGCTCATCGAGGAGATGTGCCGCATCCGTGTGGAAGTTGAGTATGCGTCGGAGTTCCGCTACCGCAACCCTGTCATCGAGAAAGACGATGTGGTGATTGCCATATCCCAGTCGGGCGAGACAGCCGACACGCTTGCAGCCATCCAGCTTGCCAAAGAGAAGGGCGCTCTCGTGTTCGGCATCGTCAATGGTGTCGGCTCAAGCATTGCACGAGCTGCCGACACCGGCATCTATATTCACGTCGGACCAGAAATCGGTGTTGCCTCGACCAAGGCATTCACGGGTCAGGTCACTGTGCTCACCATGCTCGCTCTCGCTCTTGGCCATGCTCTGGGCACCATCAGCGAGGAGTATTTCCAGCAGACCTGCCACGAGCTCACCCAGATACCTCTCAAGATGGAGAAGGTGCTGCAACAGAACGATGCCATCTGCCTGCTCTCTACTCCGTTTACCTTCGCACGCAACTTCCTCTACTTAGGACGAGGCTACAACTATCCTGTTGCTCTCGAAGGCGCACTCAAGCTGAAGGAGATCTCGTATATCCATGCCGAGGGCTACCCTGCTGCCGAGATGAAGCACGGTCCTATTGCTCTGGTCGATGCCGAGATGCCTATCGTGTTCCTCGCTACCCATCACGAGCTTTATCAGAAGATTATCTCAAACATGCAGGAGGTTCAGAGCCGCAAGGGACGCATCATAGCCGTAGTGACCGAGGGCGACCAGGAAATCTCGAAGATTGCTCAGGCAACCATCGAGATACCAGCCACGCTCAATGCTCTGGTGCCTCTCCTCAGCGTTCTGCCAATGCAGATGCTAGCCTATCATGTTGCGGTCAAGAAAGGCCTCAACGTCGATATGCCACGCAATCTCGCAAAGAGCGTCACGGTGGAATAAGGTAGGGAGATTACAGGTTCTTCAGGTCGATGATGGTCTGTCGTGGGTCGGCACTTTTGAAGACAAAGCTGCCGGCTACGAGAATATCAACGCCCGCATCGACCAGTTGCTTGCCTGTGGTGAGGTTCACTCCACCGTCACATTCGATCCATGCTTTCGACCCCTTAGCGGTGATCATTGCCTTGAGACGAGTCACCTTGTCAACCATCGAGGCGATGAACGACTGACCTCCGAAGCCAGGATTGACGGTCATGATCAGTACCATGTCGATGTCGCATATCACTTCTTCGAGCACACTGATAGATGTTGCAGGATTGAGGGCTACACCAGCCATCATTCCTGCTTCGTGTATTTCCTGGATGGTGCGATGCAGGTTGGGACATGTCTCTTGATGTACGGTAAACATCCTGACACCGAGACGGGCACATTCCTTGATCCAGCTCTCTGGGTGGAGCACCATGAAATGCGCGTCAAGCGGCTTTTCCAGTTTCTTCATCACTGCCGATAGCACCGGAAAGCCAAATGATATGTTGGGGACGAACGAGCCGTCCATCACATCGTAGTGAAGCCAATCTGCCTCACTCTGGTTGATCATCTCTATATCGCGTTCGAGATTGAGGAAGTTTGCACTTAATAATGAAGGAGCAGTCTGTACCATAATGTTCTTGTATATGTTTGTGTGTTTTACTTTTCGTTCGACAGTTCGCCCGTGACATTGGCTGTTGCCGGTCGTCTCATGGCACGCACAATCAGCCAGATGCCACCTACGATGAATGGGATGCTGAGTATCTGACCCATGTCGAGTATCATGCCTTCCTCAAACGACTCCTGTACGTTCTTGACATATTCGATGAGGAAGCGCGAGCCGAACACTCCTGTGAAGAAGACTCCAAGCAGCAGGCCTCGGCGGTTGCGTGCATCGGTCTTATAATAGAGATAGGCATTGACGGCAAATACGGCAAGATAGCACAGTGCCTCGTAGATCTGTGTCGGATGGCAAGGCTCGGTATATACCGGCTCTGCACCACGGCTCCATGCACCTACGTTCTCGATGAAGCGGAAGCCCCAGGGCATTGAGGTGACATGTCCATATATCTCGTGGTTGAAGAGATTGCCCACCCTGATGAGTGCTGCCACTGGTGCCACGGCTATGCCAAGGCGGTCGAGCACCCACAACGCACTGCGACGGTCGCGACGAGCATAGACAAGCACCGCCAGGAACACGCCTAAGGTGCCACCATGACTCGCTAAGCCTCCCTTCCATGTCTTCAGCATCTCGATGGGATTGGCAAGATAATAGCCAGGGTCGTAGAACAGGCAATGACCCAGTCGCGCACCAATGATTGTACCGATGAAACAGTACAGAAACAGGGTATAGACCTTCTCCGGGTTCACTCCATCGTGCTTGTAATAGACCTCCATGAGCTTCGAGCCAATATAAAAGCCGACGATGAACATGAGCGCATACCATCGCAAGGAGAAGAATCCTATATCGAATATCACAGGATCGGCCGACCATGTAACAGAACAGAACAATTGCATAATTTCTTAGATTTATTGGTGCGAAGTTAGGGAAAAACAATAAAATTTCAAAGAAAAATGACGTTTTTTTTGGAGATTATTGTTTTATAACATATCTTTGACTCGATATTTTGTAACCCATATACAGATGATATCATGGAAAAGAAAGTGATAGTGACTCTGGGACGGCAATTTGGCAGTGGTGGCCGTCAACTTGGTAAGAGGCTTGCCGAGCTTCTGGGCATTGCTTACTACGACCGTGAGCTGATGGAAGAAATGGCTAAACACAGCGGACTCGACGTAAGCTATCTCGAGGAACGCGACGAGCATATTCCAGGCTTCTTCGACTATGCCCTTGTGGGTAGGTATGGCACTACCCGTCTCTTCGGCAGCGGTCAGAACTTCGTGATGCTGAGCGAGACCCTCAAGCGCATTGCCAACAAGAAGTCGTGCCTCATCGTGGGACGCACAGCCGACTATATCCTGCGCGACGAGCCTAATCTCGTCAAGGTGTTCGCCCACGCTCCATATAAATACAGGGTGCGTTGCGTGGCTAAGCGCATGAACATCTCTGCCGAACAAGCCGATTCGCTCATCCAGAAATACGACAAGGAACGAGCCAGGTTCTACGACTTCTTCACAGACAAGACCTGGGGTCAGGCCGACTCATACGACTTGTCGGTCGATGTGTCGAAATTGGGCGAGGAAGGTGCGGCACAGTTCATAGCCGAATATGTGCGCAAGCGAATGGAGCGATTCGAATAACCTCCCCTCACAGGCAACAATAGAATGAGAGACTTCATCAGCCTATATCAGCTGAACCAGCAGATCACTGAGGTCGTCAACACCACTTTCGACGACTACTACTGGGTGATGTCAGAGATTGCTGAGATCCGCACTGCTGCCAATGGCCATTGCTATCTGGAGCTGATCGAGAAATCACCCCACAGCAATGCCATCGTGGCACGTGCCAGAGCCACCATCTGGAACAGCCGCTGGCTGATCTGCAAGACGGCGTTCGAGGAGACCACCGGACAGCCCATAGTGGCTGGCATCAAGATTCTGGCAATGGTCAAGGTGCAGATGCACGAGGCATACGGAATGTCGCTCAACATCGTGGATATCGACGCGAGTTTCACATTAGGCGAAATGGCGTTGCGCCGGCAAGAGATAATCAAGAGACTGAAGGACGAGGGTGTCATCGACATGAACAAGGAGCTCAACATTCCTCTCCTGCCTCAGCGCATTGCCATCATCAGTGCCATGCAGGCTGCCGGTTACGGTGACTTCTGCCACCAGTTGGACAACAACGAGTATGGCATCCGCTTCTACCACCATCTCTTTGCCGCTTCGATGCAAGGTGCCAACACCGAGGCATCGATCATCACTGCTCTCGACAGCATATACCGTCACTCCGACCTCTTCGACCTCGTGGTCATCATCCGAGGCGGCGGCGGTGTGGCCGATCTCAGCTGCTTCGACAGCTACGACCTTGCCGTCAATGTTGCCAATTTCCCTCTGCCTGTGATTGTCGGCATCGGCCACGAGCGCGACAACTCCATTCTCGACATCGTGGCTCATACAAGTGTCAAGACCCCGACGGCAGCCGCGGCGTTCATCACCGACCTCCTGGAGCAGCAATATCTGCATATCGACGACCTACGCAGAGCTACTGTCGAAGCCATCGACTGGCGAATGGAGAACAGCTCAAACCAGATCGCAAGATGCCTGTCGGCTATCAAATCGACCCATATCAAGCTGCGCGACCAGATCAACAGCCTTGCCTTGCTGTCCGAAAGGACACGGCTGTTTGCACGCGTGAGCATCGACAGCCAGCGTCAGCGACTCAGTCATATAGGCTCTACCATCGACCTGTGCAAGCCCGAGAATATCCTGAGCCGAGGCTTCTCCATTACCCGCATCGACGGCAAAGCCATCAAGGACACCACCAATATCCCGGCTGGAGCCAGGATAGAGACCACTACTGCCAATGGCCTGCTCGTGTCTTATTTGCCCTCCTCAGGGATGATCAGTCCGCAGAGAAAATAAATGATAAGTGCAGGGATACAGGCACAAACTACAGCGAAGATGGCATATCCTACCCTCACGATCACTGGGTCGATACCAAAATATTTTGCCAATCCGCCACATACGCCCATCAGCTTGCGGTCTGCTACTGTACGAGTAAGTTTCTTTGGTTCCATACAATTTCTTTTGTTTCAAATTATTATTTCATTTCACAGATGCAAAGATACCAAATACAAATGAATATGCCAAATATAATCTCTTCTATTTTACAAATTCTTTCCTTTTCACATGATTGTTACTTTGCTTTGTTTCATTTCTATATCAGTTTTACACCCAAACGGAATTAATTGATATAGCAATACCAGCAGGTCAAGTGTCGAGAGAACTTTTGCCCATCAGGGGTCTACAGGCACTACTTGCAGAATATCCAATAATATGATGCGACAGGTTTAGAAGATTGTTTTAGAAAGTGCAGTAATCAATGACGAAAAGAAATGGG
>JAEDEY010000147.1 GCA_016293065.1 Bacteroidales bacterium | reverse complement strand
TCGATGAGTTGCAGTCGCTCGGATGCCGCTGTGCCTCATCGCCGCGTTATGTGCCGGTGTCGGTCGATACGTTCCGTGCCGATGTTGCCCGTCAGTGTGTCTTGCAGTTCGGTGCCGACATCATCAACGACGTGTCGGGAGGTATGCTCGACGATGAGATGTTTAGTGTGGTGGCAGATGTTCAGGCTCCATACATCCTGATGCACATGCGTGGAACGCCCCAGACCAAGCAGTCGTTCACCGATTATCCCGAGGGTGTCACCAATGCTGTGGTCGATTTCTTCTCTCAGCAGCTCCATAGGCTTGAAGAGGCTTGCCAGCGTGTAGGCAAGGGGCTCGTGTCGGTAATCCTCGACCCGGGGTTCGGCTTTGCCAAGACCATCGAGCAGAACTATCAGCTGTATGGCAATATCCCATCGCTCAAGTCGTTGTTCCCCGACTATCCTCTGCTCGTGGGCATCTCGCGCAAGTCGATGATCTACAAGCTCCTTGGCACCGATGCCGACAATGCGCTCAATGGCACTTCGGTGCTCAATGCACTTGCTGTGGCTTCGGGAGCCGAGATATTGCGTGTGCATGATGTGAAGGAAGCCTCAAATGTTGTTAATCAAATGAAACGATAAGTCGATGCTGGATTTTGGAATCATAGATGCTCTTGACATCCTCAGCGTAGCTGCTATTCTTTATTACATCTATCGTGTGACAAAGAAGAGTGCCTCGTTTGTCATCTTCCAGGGCATAGTGATCATCTTCATCGTCTGGATAGTGGTGTCTCAGATCATCAAGATGCGACTGCTGGGCTCTATCCTCGACGGCTTCATCAATGTGGGATTGATCGCCATCATCGTCATTTTCTCGAGCGAGATACGTCAGATGCTCATTCGGTTCGGCTCGCGCTATCAGCTCCAGTCGCTGCTTAGTTCTTTCGGTCGTTCCGACTTGCAGAAGACCAACGACAATCTCTGGGTCGATGAACTGGTACATGCCTGTCTGAATATGTCGCAAGCCAAGGTCGGCGCATTGATAGTCATTCAGGGGAACGACGATCTCGACGATTTCTGCACCCAGGGCGAAGAGCTCGACGCGCGTCTTTCTACCCGTCTCGTCGAACAGATATTCTTCAAGAACTCTCCTCTCCACGATGGTGCGATGATAGTCAAGGGCGACAGGATATACAAGGCAGGATGTGTCTTGCCTGTATCTCACAATACCCGCATGGACAAGAACTTAGGCTTGCGCCATCGTGCGGCTATGGGATTGTCCGAACTCACAGATTCGAAGATTGTGGTGGTCAGCGAGGAAACGGGAGGCATCTCGCTCTTTTACCGTTCGCGCTATAATACCGATCTCAGTGCCACTGCGTTGCACAACAAACTCCTGGTAAAAAAGAAAACCAAATAATAGAAAATGAGTGATATTTTTCATATTGTTTTTCAAGCTCCTGATTTCATAGCCATCATCTCGCTGTTATGTGCCTTGCTCTTGCTGGTGCTTTCGGGATTGATATCTGCTTCCGAGGTAGCTTTTTTCTCGCTGCGTCCGTCCGACCTCGAGAAGATCGAGAACGAGGAGCACCCCAACGACATCATCGTCAGCGGTTTGCTCGAGAAGTCGGAGCGACTGATGGCTGCTATCCTCATTGGCAACAATCTTGTCAACGTCGCCATCATCACATTGTTCACATTGTTCATGTCCAAGATTATCGACCATCACGAGACATCGGTGGTCCTCATCTTCCTCATCGAGACTGTCATCCTCACTTTCTTGCTTCTGCTTTTCGGCGAAATCATGCCAAAGGTCTATGCCTCGCATAAGTCTCTGTCGTTTGCCCGCAGCATGGCAAAGATGATGCAGGTCATGTCGGTCGTGTTCCGTCCGTTCATCTCTTTTCTTGTCAGCTCCACCGGTGTCATCAACCGTCGTTTGGCAGATAAGATGAGCGACGATGTCACTGTCGAGGATCTCAGCGAGGCAATGAAGCTGACTCCCCAGGTGGCTCGCAACAAAGAAGAGAAGAAGATGCTCGAGGGCATTATCCAGTTTGGCAACAAGACGGTCAAGGATGCGATGACAAGCCGCAGCGAGATGGTCACCATCGAGGTCAACGAGCCTTTCAGCAAGGTGCTGCGTCTGGTGGTCGATCAGAACTACTCGCGCATCCCTGTCTTCGAAGAGACCGAAGACCATATCAAGGGCATCCTTTACATCAAGGACCTTCTGCCTTTTCTCAACCGCAACGACTCGTTCAAGTGGCAGACTCTCCTTCGTGAGCCATACTATGTGCCCGAAAACAAGATGATCGACGACTTGCTCGACGACTTCCGTTGCCGACACCTCCACATGGCTATCGTCGTCGATGAGTTCGGCGGCACGTCGGGTCTTATCACCATGGAGGATGTGCTCGAAGAAATTGTAGGCGAGATACGCGACGAATACGACGAGGACGAACGCACGTGGGAGAAGGTCGGTAAGGGTGAATGGATCTTCGAGGCTCGCACTTCGCTCACCGATTTCTGCAAGGTGGTGAACATCGATTCTGAGACTCTTGGCGACAAGGCCGACAATTGTGAGTCGATAGGTGGTCTGTTGCTCGAAGTCAAGCAGGACTTCCTGCATCTCAACGAGAATATCAAATACAAGGGTATATTGTTTACTGTCCTTTCGATGGACAAGCGTCGAATCGACCGAGTAAAGGTGAAGATCAATGTTGGTTAAGGTTTCTCGCATCGACAAGACTGCCGAAGAGTATGAGGCTCAGCTGGAATACAAGGAGTATTATGCTGCCAAGGTTGCCAATCTCAGACCCGATAGCCGTCGCCGCCTTGAGATATTGGCTACTCGTTGCCTGCTGAAGGAGATGCTCGATGGCGAGCAGATTGTGTCGTACGATGAATACGGAGCACCTTCTCTCACTGGCTCTGGTCAGTATGTAAGCATCAGCCATACCGATGGCTATGTGGCAGTGATCATTGCCGGCAAGCCTGTGGGTATCGACATCGAACGACGTGGGCGACGAGTCGAACGTGTGCGCTCAAAGTTCATGCAGCCAGCTGAAGACCAGCTTGTTGGGGCCACTCCCGACCCTGTGCTCTCGATGCATCTCATCTGGAGTGCCAAAGAGACGGTATTCAAATACCTCGGTCAGCAATATTACGACCTGCAGAGGCTGACTTGTGTCACCAACATAGACTTCGACCGACACCTCATCACAATGAAAGCTGTAGGATTGTCGAATCCATTGATTATCAATTTCGAAACAACAGAAAATTACGTGTTATGCTACTCAATATTGTCTGGATTATAATAGGATTTCTCGCCCTCATCAAGGGAGGAGATGCATTGGTGGACGGAGCAACAGCCATTGCCCGCAAAGCCAAGGTGAGCGAAATGGTCATTGGTCTCACCATAGTGGGATTCGGCACTTCGGCTCCCGAATTGCTGGTCAGCCTTCAGGCGGCCTTACAAGGCAGTTCGGGACTTGCCATCGGCAATGTGGTAGGCTCCAATATTGCCAACATTGCGCTCATACTCGGCATCACGGCTCTCATAGTTCCTTGTCCGACCGACAGGAAGACCATACGCATAGATGCACCTTTCATGGTGTTCTCGGTATTGGCTTTCGTCGCTGTGGCAATGACAGGCACCATCACTCGTCTGTCGGGCATCATTGGTTTTGCTATACTGCTTGTCTATATCATTTGGCAGATCAATGACTCGCGCAAGAAAGAGAAACAGGCAGCACAGGCTCAAGCCGATGACAAAGAGGGGCAGAAGTCCATGTCGGTTGTGCTCTCGCTGGTATATGTCGTTGTCGGAGGAGCACTTCTTGTCTTGGGAGCCAACTGGCTCATTGGTGGCTCATCGGCCATAGCGCGTGAACTGGGAGAGTATTTCGGCACTCCTGCCAACGAGGTCGAGCGCATCATTGGTCTCACCATTGTAGCTGTGGGCACCAGTCTTCCCGAACTCTTCGCTTCGGTCATGGCCGCTCTCAAGGGTCGCACCGAGATGGCTATCGGCAATATCATCGGCTCTGTTACTTTCAATATCCTCTGTG
>JAEDEY010000146.1 GCA_016293065.1 Bacteroidales bacterium | reverse complement strand
AAAAGGCGCAACTCCCTTTGGCTGCCATGGATGGACGAAGCCCAAATACCGAAAGTTCTGGTGCACAAAGGGAGATGTGCCAACGATGCCTTAAAACTCCACGTGGAACCAATCCACATCAATCCATCCGCCAGTCTTCTTGGTTGCATAGTTGAAGATGGCGAACTTGCTGCCCATGAAGTGACGGCGGTAGTCGAAGATCATCTTGATGTCGCGTCCGATGTTCTTCCAGTTGGTGCCGTCGGTGCTGTAGGCAAACGAAGCGAGGTCGCGTCCGTCGTTGAAGTCGGCATGCAGCTTGAGATAGATGAGCTGCTGTGGCTTCTTGGTGTCAGCTGCCTTGGTCTTCTTTAGTTTGAGTGCAACCTCTTCGATTACTGTTTCATCTACTTTCTCCACCTCTTTATTGTCGTTGAGCACCACATTCTCTTCTGTGAGCTGCAGATAGAGCTTGTTGCCACGCTTCACTACACGGAGCACGCCACTGTCGCCATTGTATGCAGCCAGTCCGCAGCGGTCGCCATCTTTCATGTTGGCAACATCGATGCAGACACTGCCTGTGCTCTGAGGACCGCCAATGCGCTGTGTGATGGTGTTTGGAGCGACATTGATGTTATCGACTACACGGGCTGTCTTCAGTCGCAGATAGCCAGGGCGTTCAAGCAGACTCCATGCCTCGTCGATAGGGTTGTGGTTCCATTGCCAGTATAGCTTCAGTCCCTTGTCCTCATGATAGCCCGACTTGCGCATACGGTTGAGTGCCTGAGTAGGGAAATCAAACTCGTCGCTGTTGATGATGCCGCGAAGCGAAGGATGCTGCTTTGTGAGGTCGTTAGGTATATGGTAGTTCTTTGGATTCAGGCAAGCCTCGGTGTCGTTAGGATCCACTCCTTCGTTCAGCTCACCGCACATTGGCCAGCCATCGACCCATGTTACTCGCATCGCACAAGGCACACGGCCTATGCCGCCACGATCCTGGAAGATGAGTGCCCACCAGTTGAGGTCGCTCTGGTCGTCACCTACTAAGCAGCCTTGGCCTACACCACCATACACCTCGAACGGAGTCTCGAGTATGACGTGCTTCTCATACGGACCAGTGATGTTGTCGGCACGATAGCAGACCTCGCGGCGAACGCGCCCAGGCACGCCCCATTTCATCGAGATCATACAGAGGTAATACTTGCCATTGTGCTTGATTACGCTGCTTCCTTCGAGCAATGCGCCTCGTTCTTCAGGGTCTTCGGCACTATCGACAATCTTCTTGTTCACGCCACCTTCTTTTGGCTCGAAGTTATTGTCGAGTTCGACGAGTGTGCAGCCTCCCGAACCAGTGAACATATATATCTTGCCATCTTCGTCGAAGAAGAGCGAGCCATCGTGCATGTGAGGCGGACGAGCCACGAGCGTCCAAGGTCCTTCAGCTCTGTCGGCCGAGAAGACAAAGCCCTTGCCAGGAGCACCATTGGCAGTGAACCACACATAGAACTTGCCCATGTGATAGCGGATGCTCGAAGCCCACTGACCTTGTCCATACACGGTCTTGTTGTCGATGAGGTTGTAGCGGTCGCCATCGTCGATGCGGTCAAACACATAGCTGATAGTCTCCCAGTTGACCATGTCCTTCGAACGCATGATAGGTCCTCCAGGCATGAGGTGCATTGTCGTACTGATCATGTAATAGGTATCGGCAACCTTGCACACGCTGATGTCAGGAACATCGGCATTGATAACTGGATTGCGGAAAGTCTCTTGCGCCTTGATGCACATAGCAGATACTGCAACAAGGCATAATAACAATAATTTTTTCATAAAAATTAAGATAATGTATTATTAGTTTACTTATTTTTGATTCAAAATTTGTTGCAAATATAATGCTTTTTTTCTCTTCTTCAAAAATTTATAACATTATTTAATCTATTAATTCCCTATTCGCCCCAAAATACTGCTTGTCTTCTACATGACAAGCTTAACCAAATGCAAAAAAGCTCTATGTTTTGCGACAAAAATAAGGGAAAATAGAAATATTTGCAGAAAAATTGCAGATAGTATTCGGAAAATGATTATTTTTGCAGAAAATACACACAACAAAATTTTTTATAGCTATGAAAATTCGCTGCTTTATCTCTGCTCTGCTTGCAATAGCCTCCCTTGCGGGACTTCATGCTCAGCAACCTCAGACTTCGACCGAGATTCCGCTCGTTGGCAACGTCTATGGTCGTCAGGACGTAACTTCGCTCAACGGCAAATGGCGTTATATCATCGATCAGCAGGAGATAGGTTTCTACGACTACCGAATGAACGAGTCTCCTTGGGGCTTCTTCCTCGATGCTCACCAGAAGTCGCCTCTCGAACTGGTGGAATACAATTTCGACACTACCGACCAGATGGACATCCCTGGCGACTGGAACATTCAGGACGAACGTCTCTTCTTCTACGAGGGCACGGTATGGTTCCGCCGCACTTTCGACTATAAGCCACAGGCCGACAAGCGCATGCTACTCTATTTCGGTGCTGTCAACTACGAAGCTGTGGTCTATGTCAACGGCAAGAAGCAGGGCTCTCATGTCGGTGGATTCACGCCTTTCAATTTCGACATCACCGATGCTCTGAAAGAAGGACAGAACAACGTGATTGTGAAGGTCGATAACAAGCGCCATCCGGAAGCTATCCCTACCAATATCTTCGACTGGTGGAACTATGGCGGCATCACTCGCGATGTGCTCCTCGTGCCTGTCGAGAAGACTTTCGTCCAGGACTACAGCATCCAGCTCGACAAGAAGAACTGGCAGCATATCTATGGCTGGATCAGCCTCAACAAGCCACAGGAAGGTGTCGAGATCGAAGTGCGCATCCCTGAACTCAAGATTGCCCAGAAGGTGGTGACCAATGCCGACGGACGCGCCAGCATCTCATTCAAGGCTAAGCCTGTGCTCTGGTGTCCTGAGAATCCGAAGCTCTACGATGTCGAGATTGCCAAGGGTAATGAGGTGCTCACCGATGAGATTGGCTTCCGTTGCATCGAGACTCAGGGCAAGAAGATCCTCCTCAACGGCAAGCACATCTTCCTGCGAGGTGTCAGCATCCACGAAGAAAAAGCCTTCAGCCAAGGTCGCGCTCATTCAGCCGAAGATGCTCGCACATTGCTCAACTGGGCAAAGGAACTGGGCTGTAACTACGTGCGTCTGGCTCACTACCCTCACAACGAACATGCTGTGCGCGAAGCCGAACGTATGGGCATCATGGTGTGGAGCGAGATTCCTTGCTACTGGACCATCGCCTGGGAGAATCCCGACACCTACAAGAATGCCGAACGTCAGCTTGGCGACATGATACGCCGCGACAAGAACCGTGCCAATGTCATCATCTGGAGCATTGCCAACGAGACGCCTCACAGCGAGCCTCGCGACCGCTTCCTCTCTTCGCTTGCCAAGTTCGCCCGTTCGCTCGACGATACTCGTCTCATCAGTATGGCTATGGAGGTGACCTCTGCCAACAACTACCACAACCGCTTGCAAGACAACATGAACGAATATGTCGATGTGGTATCGTTCAACCAGTATGTCGGCTGGTATCGCGACACTCAGGATGCAGCCAAGATGACATGGGAGGTTCCATACGACAAGCCTGTCATCGTGAGCGAATTTGGCGGTGGAGCAGTGGCTGGCTGGCATGCCAACAAGAATGTCCGCTTCAGCGAGGAGTTCCAGGAGGATCTCTATATCGAAAGTCTAAAGATGATGGACAAGATCGACGGCCTCTCAGGTCTCTCTCCATGGATCCTCAAGGACTTCCTCTCTCCCCGTCGTCCATTGCCCGATGTGCAGGACTGGTTCAACCGCAAGGGTCTTGTATCCAACACCGGCCAGAGGAAACTCGCCTTCTACGTCATGCAACGCTACTACGAGCAGAAGAAGGCCGAATTTGATGCAAAGTCAGCCAAGCGCTGAAAACTAATAATTATGGTTCAAGCATTTTTTTTCTGCCGAATGCTTGAACCATAATTATTTCCTTTTCCTACCCAGGTTTGACTATTTATAGAATATAATCGTCATGGAATAATAAGAATC
>JAEDEY010000033.1 GCA_016293065.1 Bacteroidales bacterium | reverse complement strand
CGAAGGTCGTGCTCGACCTCATGCCAACCCTCGGAGAAGATGGTGCGGATTTGAATCTCATAGGTCGAATCAATGACATCGGCATATTCCTGAGGCAAGGCCTTGCGGAAGTCTTCGATATACTCTTCGGGCAAGGAACGGGTGATGTTGAGACGCTGCGGACGGAAAGTCGAATCGTCGGGAGTGTCGATGCTCTCTTTCACCACATCGCCACAGCCGAAAAAGGTAGAAAGCACCTCGACATCGTCAGGGAAATAGACTACGACACGCAGTCCGATGATGTCCTGCATCTTCGACTTGCCTTTGAGATATGAATCTCCCTTGATGCGCATCTTGTGTCTGATGGACTCGATGGTCTTGACTCTCCAGAAAAGGCGGAACATCAGTCCGCTTTTGCTGATCTGGCGCGTGAGATCCTGTTGAAGGCGGTCGCCAATTTCAGATATTGTCAGCATAAGAAATCACTAATAAATAATAACTATCGTTTATTATCATGCAGGCAAAGGTAATTGATTTTTCGCTTTTTTCTACTTATTTCTCACTTAATATTGCATTTATTCACGATTTTAGACAATAATTGTCCAAAATTGGGTCAATTAACTACATCATTTTGTATAATTTCATATCTTTGCACAAATGATCAACAGCAATATGAGAAGATTATTAATTACTGCTTTAGTTTTGATTTCGGCAATGACAGCTTTGGCACTGGAAAAAGTGACCTTCATCCCGCAATGGACAGCCCAGGCGCAGTTTGCAGGCTATTTCGTTGCCAAGGAAAAGGGCTTCTATGCCGAAGAGGGGCTCGATGTCACTATCGAATTCCCAAGCAACTCAATTTCGACAATGACGCTGCTCAAGGAAGGACAATGCCAGTTCACCACCACGCAACTGCTCGATGCAATATGTGCAGCCGACCAGGGAACGGACCTCGTCAACATACTGCAGACAAGCCAGCAGAGCGGATTGGTGCTTGTAGGATACAACGGCAAGAACCCTGAGACGCTCGATAAAGGTGACAAGGTAGGAATATGGGGCGCAGGCTTCTCGCTGCTCAGCAACATCTTCAACCAGCGCAACCATAAAGGCTTCGAGTTTGTGTGTTTCACCAACAATGTGTCGCTCTTCCTTTCAGGAGCCATCGATGCCACTCTTGCCATGAGCTATAACGAGCTACTCCTGCTCAGACAGTCGAACATAGACATTAGCGGCAACACGGTATATTGGTTTTCCGACCACAACTATGACATTCCTGAAGACGGTGTCTATACCACACGTGACTTCTACAAGGCCCATCCTGAGGAATGCGAGAGTTTTGCCAAGGCTACCCAGCGCGGTTGGGAATGGTGCAGGCAGCATCCGGAAGAGGCTCTCGACATTGTCATGCAGTATGTAGCAGACAACAGGATACTGACCAACCGCGTCATTCAGGAAATGATGCTCAAGGAAGTGCTGCGACTGAACACCGACCCGACGAACGGCCATACCACCTATGAGCTCAAGAAAGAAAAAGTTGAGGAGGCATCAAAGTTGCTGTATGAATGCCAGCTCATCAAGAGACCGATAACCTATAGCGACATCACTAAATAATGGAGGATTGACAAAATGAAAAAGTTCAGAGAATCGTTTTCAGCCAAGCTGGCAGTCTTCACTGCCATGCTGGCATCGCTCGTCTTCCTCATCTGCTACTCCATATTCTTCTACTCTACGCACAAGGCAGTAAAGAAAGAAGTGGAAAAGATGGCAATGTGCCAGCTCGACAATACGGTACTGAGAGTAACAAATCTGCTCAACTCCGTGGAGCAGAGCGCAAGCGACATCCTGACTTTCGTCGAGACACACACCGACGAGCCTGATTTGATGTTCACATTTGCTCGTCTGGTTGTCGAGAAGAACCCAAACATCACAGGATGCTCCATTGCTTTCGAACCAGACCACTTCAGCGATAAGGGCTATTACTTCTCGGCATACGCAGGCCGCGAACAAGACGGCACGATAACGGTCGAACAGGAAGGCAGCGAGAGCTACAATTATCTGTATATGGACTGGTATCAGATACCGAAGCTCCTGAAAAAGCCATATTGGGTAGATCCTTACAACGACATCTACGAAGATGAAGTCAACGGCAAAATACAGATCGAGACCATCTGCTCGTATGGAAGTCCAATACACGACCAAGAGGGAAACTTCATAGGTGTGCTCTCGATCGATGTCAGCCAGAACTGGATGTCGAAGATCATCGGCGAACTTAAGCCTTATCCTGACTCATATACCATAGCTTTAGGACGTGGCGGCATCTATCTCGTGCACCCTGACTCTACAGTGCTTGGCAGCCACACCATCTTCACCGAATATATGGCAACAGGAAATGAAGAATTACACACACTGGGCGAGCAGATGGTGGGATGCCAGCGAGGCATGCAATCACTAAAAGGCGACCTGTCAGGAAGGAAAGACAACTGCTATGTATTTTTCACCCCACTCGAACAGATCGGATGGAGTGTCGGACTGGTCTGCCATGAGAGCGACATCTACAGCGGGCTGAACTCGTTGAAATGGATGCTGATAGGCATGACGATCATCGGAGTCTTTGCAATGATTGTGATATGTATCATTTCGATACGCAAGCGCGTAAAGCCGCTTGAGGAACTTGCAAAGTCAGCATACGTCATGGCCAAGGGCAATTTTGACATGGAGATACCAGTCATACGAGGTGTTGACGAGGTTGCATTGCTCAGCAAGGCATTCCGCAACATGCAACACTCGCTGGTTGACTACATCGACGAACTGAAATCGACTACAGCCAAGAAGGAGCGCATCGAGGGTGAGCTGCACATTGCACACGACATCCAGATGGGCATGATACCCAAGATCTTCCCTCCATACCCTGACCGTAGCGACATCGACATCTATGCTACACTCGTGCCAGCCAAGGAGGTGGGTGGAGACCTCTATGACTTCCTTATCCTCGACAATAAGTTCTATTTCTGCATCGGTGACGTAAGTGGCAAGGGAGTGCCAGCTTCATTGCTCATGGCAGTATGCCGCAACCTCTTCCGCACAATGGCAGGACAGGGACTGCAGCCATCTGAGATCGTCACAATGATCAACGACACCATGGGCGAAAACAACGAATCGGGAATGTTCATCACTCTCTTTGTTGCAATGGTTGACATGTCTGATGGCAACATGATATTCTGCAATGCAGGTCACAACCCTCCTGTCATCATAGACAATGACGGTAAGGCTTCGTATATGAATGTTTTGTCAAATATCCCAGCCGGACTCTTCGACGGAATGCCGTTCGAACAGCAGGTTTATGGCTCAATTGACGGTCTCACTCTCTTCCTATATACCGACGGACTCACCGAGGCAGAGGACATTGACCAGAACCAATATGGCGATGACAAGCTGATCGAAGAGCTGACAGGCCGACAGGACAACAAGGCACAACAGCTCATAGAGTATATCTCTGAAACGGTCAAGGTTCATGCTGGAGAAGCCGAACAGAGCGATGACCTTACAATAATGACAATAAAAATAAACATTAAAAAATAGTCAGACTATGAAAAAAGAACTTGTAATCAAGAACGAGATAGCTGAACTTGAGCGGTTGGCTGCGTTCGTCGATGAAGTGGCAGAGGAATTGTCACTCGATATGGAAACGACAATGAATCTCAACCTCGCACTCGAAGAGGTTGTGAGCAATGTCATACTGTATGCCTACCCAAAGAAGATGGGCGAGAATATCACCATCATGGCTTCGAGCGACAGTAATACACTCGTATTTACCATCACCGACAAGGGCGAAGAGTTTGACCCGACAAAGGTTGAAGATGCCGACATCACCCTCAATGCTGAAGAACGCGAAATTGGAGGACTCGGCATATTCATCGTAAAGAACATCATGAACGAGGTGACTTACCAGCGTCTGGAAGGAAAGAATATCCTTACCCTGAAGAAGAACATCTAAGTCATCGCTTAACATCACATAGAACAAAATTTATATTTTAGGAATATGGTAACAGAAATAACTCGCAACGGAAATGAGGTAACTATCAATACAGGTGCTCGTATTGATACAATCAACGCAGGAAATTTCGAAAATGAAATAAGCCCAATACTGGCTGAGAATGGCACGAAGGTAATCTTCGACTGCAATGACCTCGAATACATCAGCAGTAGCGGACTGCGTGTTGTGCTCAAGGCTCAGAAGATCATCTCTTCGCGCAAGGGTGAGATGAAACTCATCGGTGTGAAGCCACAGATCAAGAAAGTCTTCGACATGACTGGCTTCTCTCGTTTCCTCACAATCGAATGATTTTCCTCACTTTCGAATGATTCTTTGGTTGCAATGCCGACAATAAATGCGCAACGATTGTAGATTTCTGCATTTTTCATTTCTTGAAAGATTATGCTCTTGCAAAGTTAAAAAAAAAGCCATAACTTTGCTGCACAAACAAACAAGAGAATAATCACAGAATATCAACAATTAAAATTTATTTATTATGAGAAGCATTGCAACATTAGATCTTCAGTACGCTCACCGTTTCTATGGATTCAAGGGCGAGGCTCAGTATCTTCACGGCCACACAGGTGTCCTCACTATCGAGGTTGAGGAGCCAATCAACGCAGGTGTGAACATGGCATATCCTTGCAACGAGATTCAGAAAGTGGCATGGAGCGTTCTCAAGAACTTCGACCACGCACTCGTGCTCCGCGAAGACGACCCTCTCCTTCCAGCTATCCTCGATGTCTATGAGAAGACTGGCGTCAAGAACGGCACTCCACAGAACACGATGAAGGGCGAGGCATTCAAGACCGACCTCTGTCAGGCATACCCAGACTGCCGTCTTGTAGTGACTAAGGAGACAATGACAGTTGAGGGCATGATCAAGATTGTCTATGACCTCTTGAAGGACAAGCTCAACATCGTGAAACTCACATTCACAAGCGGTGTCAACGCAGCTACACAGGAGTATCCATCACACACAACAATCGACCGCTGCCCACTCTGCGGTATCGCACTCAACGAGAACGGCGTTTGCCCAAAGTGCGGATACAAGAAATAACACCAATACATAAATATAAGAAAGGCCCGGAAAAATTCCGAGCCTTTCTTATATTGTCTGAAGCAAGAATTAAAGAAGAGTTACAACAACATCGTCTTCTGTCTCTACGATTGAGATCTTACCCTCACGACCGAGCCAGCCGAGTGCTGCATAAAGATCCTTCTCCTTGCTGATTTTTGTTGCCTTCTTAAGAGCCTTGATGCTCTGATTGTTGTTTGCAGAAAGTGCATTCCACACAAGACCTGCATTGTTACCAATTGTTTCGATCATAGTTTCTTTTTTTTGTGATTGTTGGAAATACATTAATTACATTTTCATTTCACTTTGCAAAGTTACGTCGCAAATCATTGTTTTACAAACAATAAGCGATAAAAATGTCCTAAAAGCTATTCTCTCGGGCATTTTTATCGCGTTTTGTAGGCTGTGGTTATCAAATACTTACAAATAATGAATGGTAATTATCATTGATCGTTTTTGATGAGAGTGATAAGTTTTTCGACTGCCTCAGATGTCGGAATATTCTTTTCTACACAACATTTTCCCTTGTAGAGCGACACTTTGCCTGGGCCAGCTCCCACGTATCCGTAGTCGGCATCAGCCATCTCACCAGGACCATTTACGATACATCCCATGATGCCAATCTTGAGTGTATTGAAGCGAGAATCGGTCTTGGCAGCCTCCTTGATTGCAGCCTTGATACGAGCGATAGTCTCCTCAAGGTCGTATAGAGTGCGGCCGCATCCTGGGCAAGAGATATATTCGGTGCGAGTGAACTTGATACGAGCGGCCTGAAGGATGCTGTCGGCAAGTTCTGAGAGGAACTCTGACGAGAAGCCTGGGTTGTTGATCACAAGCTTGTGCGCAAGTCGGTCGATGAAGAGTGCGCCCACTGTCATTGCTGCTTTCAGCTGAAGATCCTCGACCTCAGTCTCATTGAGATTGAGCGTTACAGTATCGTTGGCAATGGCGTTGCGGCACTGTTCGCGTAAGTCTGCACATTCGGCTATGAAGCTTACGAGCTTGCGTGCCACAGGTATCTCGCGTTCAGGAGCTTCGCTGAGCGACACTCTGATAGTATCACCAATGCCTTCGCAGAGCAATGCACCTATGCCAAGGGCACTCTTGATTCGTCCGTCTTCGCCTTCTCCTGCCTCTGTAACGCCAAGATGGAGAGGATAGCACATTCCCTCCACAGCCATCTGCTTGACGAGCAGGCGCATGGTCTGAACCATGACCACGCAGTTACTGGCCTTGATAGAGATGACAACATCGGTGAAATCCTCATCACGACAGATACGAAGGAACTCCATACATGACTCAACCATGCCCGCAGGAGTATCTCCATAGCGCGACATGATACGGTCGCTCAGACTGCCATGGTTGACACCGATGCGAACGGCAGTATGATGCTGCTTGCAGATGTTGAGGAATGGCACGAGACGCTGGCGTATCTTCTGAATCTCCTGTGCATATTCCTCGTCTGTGTATTCGAGTTTCTTGAATGTGCGTCCTGGATCGACATAGTTGCCTGGGTTGATGCGCACCTTCTCGACAATGCCAGCAGCCACATCTGCCACATTGGCATTGAAATGGATATCGGCCACCAAAGGCACGTCATAGCCATCGGCACGGAGTTTCTGCTCGATGTTGGCGAGGTTCAATGCCTCCTTGGTGCCTTGAGCAGTGAGTCGCACGATGTCGGCACCAGCATCGACAATGCGCTTAATCTGCGCCACCGACCCTTCTGTATCGTTGGTATTGGTATTGGTCATCGACTGAATGCGGATGGGATTGTCGCCACCAATAGCGACTTGAGCCACATTGCAGACCGATGATTTACGGCGAATATACATAGTCATTGCGGATTAGTTACACTTATACTCGTACTTGATCTCAGCGAGTTCGGCATTAGCCTTGACAATCTTCTGAGCGAGATTCTTCTTGTACTCAACAAAACGAGCAGCAAGTTCGGGATCGGCAACAGAGAGAATCTGTACGGCGAGAATGCCAGCATTCATTGCACCGTTGAGAGCCACCGTAGCCACAGGAATACCTGGAGGCATCTGAATCATGGCGAGCATGGCGTCGAGACCTTCGATTGAACCCGTGAGAGGCACACCGATAACTGGCACCGGAGTAGATGCGGCAATCACTCCAGCGAGATGAGCGGCCATGCCTGCTCCAGCGATGATGACTTTTATGCCACGGTCGGCGGCTCCAGTAGCAAATGCCTCGACCTCCTTTGGTGTGCGATGTGCAGAGAGTGCATGCATCTCGAAAGGTACTTTGAACTCATTGAGAAGATCGGCAGCCTTCTTCATAACAGGAAGATCGCTTGTGCTGCCCATAATGATTGAAACAACAGGTTTCATAATTGAATATATTAATAATAGTAATTACTGGGAGTCAACTCCATATTATCAGACCATTACCTCAAACGCACTCCACATTAGAGCGACACCCACAGCCGTACCAGCATAGACCTGTCCGAGGGTATGGCGGCCGAGATAGACGCGGATGCTACAGACGAATCCTGTGAGAATGATGCCGAGGAAAGGCATCCAAAGCGGCACGAAGCCTGGGAACATGAAATAGTAGATCCACATAATGGAGGTAAGTCCTGAGATTGCCAAGGCATGTCCGCTGATCTTCCACCAGAAGCTGATAATCCAGCTAACGATAGCCACTGCCGTCGAGCCATAAAACACGCACATGCCCCACGTTGGCACAAAGCCATGATACAGCACAGTGAAAGTGCAGGCAAAATAGCAGAGCAGATTGGCAATGAGAGGTATCTTGCGGTCCTCGCGTTTGCGTAAAGCCCAATGGCTCACTACCTTGAGCTTATAGAGAAGCCATATTGTAAGCAAGGGTATAACGAAGGTGTAGAACATCACTTCGAGCATCATGAACAGCCGGATGCCCAAAGGAAGAATGAGCATCGGAGTGAAGAAACAGATGAACGTGATGCCATAGGTGAGCATTGCCATCGGATGACAACAGTTGCTGACTGTCTGGAAAAATATGGTTTTGATGTCGGACATTTATCTGTATTTAATTCTTATCAATATTGATGTTTACTCTCGTCTCAGGCTTGCCTTGGGAATGCCGAACTCGTCGCGATACTTAACCACAGTACGGCGCGAGATGTTATAGCCCAGAGTTTTGAGACGTTCTACCAGTTGGTCGTCATTGAACGGAGCACTCTTGTCTTCGGATTCTATCAAGTCCTTAAGAGCATTCTTGATGACAGCATTTGACACTCCAGAAGTATCGGCCGTGAAGAGACTCTTGAGTGCTACAATGCCATAATCTGTCTGTGCAAAACGGCTGCTGCACACGCGCGAAACAGTCGATGTATCATAGGTTGACACTTCTGCCACTTTTTCCATCGTCATTGGCTTGAGGTCTTCGAGTTTGCCCGATAAGAAATACTCTCGTTGTAGGCTGACGATGGTTTGCATCACGGTGATGAGCGTCTGGCGACGCTGGACAAGCCCTTTGATGAAGATATTGGCCGAACGTATGCTGTCTTCTATCATGGCTCGACCCTTTTTGGCGTCCTCGCTTTTGGAGTTTTCTTTCTTGATGGCCTCAAGCATCTCGTTATAGTCCTGACTGACACGGACTGCCGACACAGGACTGTTGCAGAGACTCACTATGAGATTGCCATCTTCGTTGGTGACAATGAAGTCTGGACGGACATGTGTGACAAGATTCTTATAGCTATCGACATCTGCCGAGATACCACCTGGACGTGGATTAAGATGGAGTATGACTTTCTGTGCATCTGCCATCTGACTATCCGACAAACCAAAGCGAGCTTTGATTTTCTCGAAACGTCGGGCTGAGAAATCGTCGAACGACTCATTGATGATATTATAGGCGTTCTGTGTGGCAATAGTCGATTTCTTGTCGTCGAGCTGCAAGAGCAGACACTCGCGAAGGTCGCGTGCACCAAGTCCTGCCGGTTCAAGATAAGCCTGAACAACATCCACAAGCACATGTTCGACCTCGGCTTCCGAAGATAGGAAATTCTCTTGGATATCCATGTTATCGACCAAATCAGCTATCGTGGTGCGGAGGTATCCATCGCTGTCGAGGCTATCAATTATATATTCAGCAATAAACAGCTCACGAGGACTTAGCTCAAGCATCGACAGTTGTTTCTTCAGGGTCTCGGTCATAGTGACATCCGAGCCATAATTATTGATTGCTGCATAAGCATCGCCTTTAGCCTGACTTTCGGTATCAGGGACTTCATCGTCGCTGTAATATGACGAATCCAAAGACTCGCTGTCAGTCTGTTCAGATGGCTGACCGTCATCTGCCTCTCTGTCATAATCATTAGTTTCCTGTTCGTCGGAATCCTGATTCTCATCTCTGGGCTCACTTATCTCATCGACGCTACGTGACTCATCAATCTCGAGTGCAATATTCTTCTCCAATGCCTCATCGATGAGTTTCTGCAACTCTTCGGACGTAGCCTGGATCATCGACGACACCATTATTTGCTGAACTGACAGTTTGGTGGTCTGCTTGGTTGTTGTGGTTAGCTTTTGCATTAGTGAAATAATATTGATCGTGCAATCTTATTCATTTTTCAATAAAAACGATCCCAACAATCGGTCATAGCGTGCACCACTGGGCCGATAATAGACATATATGTCATATTCGTTTGGGGTCTCATAGTAGTTGCCTTCGATAGCCGATGGGCTGTTTCCGACAACATACTGATAGTTGTATGCACCTTGCTTCAATAGCACCTCTTTATAATACGCGTCATCTTGAGCATCGTATTCGAGGCGGAAGTCATCGGTGTATTCGCCATATGTAAAATCGCCTTGCAGAAATATCGCACAGCCATCCAACGAAGATGGAGCCTTGAGCATGAAACATGCCTTAAAGTATTCGGCTTCAATGTTTTCATCGTCGGTGTTGAGGGCATGGATTACGTAACGTCCTTTCTGGTCTTTATCATAGAGATATGACTCTTGGGCACGTGGCTGGTCGGTATAGAGCAGAGCCTTGTAATACGGAGGCTCATAGACGACACTGCTGACTCCCAAAACCGCATAACGCACATCGGTGAATTCAAATCGACGGTAGTTGTTGCCTGCCTCAAAGATGAGATCTCGCTTGTGTTCATAGGTCGCATTACCAGCATTGATGATTGTAGGCGAACTCAGACACCTGCGGGTCTCGTCACGACGGTTTTGCCTTACAGTCAGCAACAAGTCGGTAGCAGGATTAACGAAAGGCAAGACATTCTGATTCCACGACAACGACAGTGACAGTTGCTGGTGCGTCTGGCGGAAGTCAATATCGGTATTGACATCGACATGTCCTGATACAAAAACCTGTTGCTCGCTTACCGAGAAGGTTGCGACTGCCACCACTCTATCGAGATCGTCTTCGGGATGAATAAGCACTGCATAGTTGCCCGAAGCCTTGAGCGAGATATCTTCATTGGGGATATTCAGCTTGTGGTGGTAGTATGGGATGGTAGTATTGAACGACGGCTCCACATCGGTGATTCTCACTGGAAAGAAACCTTCGACATATTCAGCTTCATTCAGCCCATCGAAGCGCCACTCAGCATCGCAATGCACAAGACTATAGGAAAGCCAAGGTTGTTCGTCGGATAGATAGTCGAACGAAATCACGACACTTTGGTTCTGCTTGACATCAATGACTGGCAACCCCATGTTATCGCCATCGACCAAGGTCTGCAATGTCTTTATCTCACTGATTTTGGGACAAGTCTTATAAACTAAATCCTGTGCCTGCGATGACAATGTCGCCATCGCAAACACAGAAAACAATATTTTGTATAAAGTTTTTTTCAAAATCACATTACTCCCTTTTCACGAAGTTTCTCTTGCCAACGCCATGCATTGGCGAGAGTTTCCTTAAGAGGCACCGCTGCTTTCCAACCAAGAACCTCATTGGCATGTGATGGGTTGCCATAGATACGCTCGATGTCGCCTTCACGACGTCCCACCACTTTATAAGGAACCTTGACACCTGTTGCCTCCATGAATGTATTGACAAGTTCAAATACGCTCACGCCATGACCTGTGCCGAGGTTATAGTATTCAACCTTCTCTGCACTCTTGCCCTCTACCATGCGGTTGAGTGCGCAGACATGAGCCTTTGCCAAGTCGATTACATCGATATAATCGCGTACACATGAACCATCGGCAGTGTTGTAATCATCGCCAAAGACACTGAGTTCCTTGCGTATGCCCATAGCCGCCTGACAGACGTAAGGCAGGAGGTTCTGAGGAACGCCACGTGGAAGTTCGCCAATCTCAGCAGATGGATGTGCTCCGATAGGGTTGAAATAGCGGAGAATGATGGCATTGAAATCGACACCTGTGTGCTCATAGTCCTGAATAATCTCTTCGGCAATCTGCTTTGTATTGCCATAAGGAGAAGTAGCAGGCTTGATTGGGGCAGTCTCATCAACAGGTACGCTGTCAGGCTCGCCATAGACGGTGCATGAAGAAGAGAATACGAATCCCTTGAGATGGAAATCCTGAGCAGCCTCAAGCATGTTCATGAGAGACGTGAGGTTGTTGCGATAGTATAGTATTGGCTTGTGAACCGACTCTCCCACTGCCTTAGACGCTGCAAAATGAACAACACCGGCAATAGGTCCTTCCTGCTGGAATGCCTGATAGACGGCACCTTTGTCTGTACAGTCAATCTGGTAGAAAGCAGGACGTATGCCTGTGATCTTCTCTATGCCGTCAATGACCGACGCTTCTGAATTCGACAAGTTATCGAATATCACAACATCATAACCTGCGTTCTGCAATTCTACACAAGTATGGCTGCCAATGAATCCGCAACCACCTGTGAGGACAATCTTGTTTTTCATTATCTATGCTGTTTGAAAAGTTAGTACTGGAGTTTATTCGCGCAAATATAATGATTTTTTTATGCAATTAACTTTTCCCAACCAAAATTGTTGCTTTTTTTTCAACAAAAGTGATATTTTTTCTTATTTATTATATTATGTGAATTTATTTTTTTATATTTGCACGATAGTTATCCCTTATTCAACAATCCAATGTCTAAAAGTAAAAATATCAAGCGTCAGGACTATGGACTGTTCCGTGTGGCAACCGCCATTCCGACAGTCAAGGTTGCTGATGTAGAATATAACCTAAAGCAGCACATTCAGCTGCTACACGAGGCTCATGACGAGGGTGTGCAGCTTTTGGTCTTTCCAGAGCTCTCGCTCACTGGCTACACCTGTGCCGACCTCTTCCACCATCGTCCTCTGCTCGATGCTGCCGTTCAGGCGATCATGCATTTGGCTGAGGCTGCCCGAGGCATCGACATGGCTGTGATTGTGGGCGCACCTCTTACCCACTGCAACCGTCTTTATAACTGTGCAGTTCTCCTTGGCGACGGACAAGTGATCGGAATCGTGCCAAAGATATATCTTCCTAACTACAATGAGTTCTACGAGAGCCGATGGTTCGCCTCTGGCACTGAAATAAAACCTGGGTCGCGCATCTCTCTCGGAGAACTTGGCGGCACGAGCTACAACAACATCAACTTTGGACCGAACTACCTCTTCGACTTTGAAGGTGTGACCGTGGGCATCGAGATTTGCGAAGACCTGTGGGTGCCTATGCCTCCTTCTTCGCGCATGGCTCTCGCTGGTGCCAATGTCATCGTCAACCTCTCTTGCTCGGACGAAGTGCTTGGCAAACACGCTTACCTGCGCCGCATGATCGAGGCTCAGTCGGGTCGTCTCGTCTGTGCCTATGTCTATGCTTCGGCTGGATTCGGTGAGTCATCGACCGACCTTGTCTTTGCGGGCAAGGGCATGATTGCTGAGAATGGCAGCATCGTTGCCGAAAGCGAACGTTTCAAGCTTGAACCATCGCTCAAGATTGCCGATGTCGATATCGAGAAGCTCATGGTGTTGCGTCGCACACAGACGACCTTCACCCAGATGATACAACAGCCAGAGGAAACTACCTTCTACAGCGAGTTCCGACGTATCATGGAACCAACACAGAATGGATATGCTACGATCGGACTGACTAAGCTCACTACTCCCGACTTCGAGAAGAAACTATACCGCACTGTCGTGCCTACGCCATTCGTGCCTGCCGAGGGCGAAGACATGGAGGCTCGTTGCAGCGAGATCTTCAATATCCAGGTACATGGACTCGTGACCCGACTCTCGCACATCAACTGCCGCACTGCCGTCATAGGTATCTCAGGCGGACTCGACTCGACTCTGGCATTGCTCGTGACCGTTCGCGCATTCGACAAGCTCGGATGGGACCGCAAGCGCATCATCGGCATCACCATGCCTGGGTTCGGCACATCAGGACGCACCTATAACAACAGCATCGGACTGATGGAGAGTCTCGGTATAACATCGCAGGAAATCAGCATCAAGGATTCGGTCAATCAACACTTCAAGGACCTCGACGTCGATTCGTCGGTTCACGACGTGACTTACGAAAACTGTCAGGCTCGCGAGCGCACACAGATACTCATGGATATGAGCAACAAGACAGGCGGCATCGTTATCGGCACTGGCGACCTCTCGGAGCTTGCCCTCGGCTGGTGCACCTACAATGGCGACCACATGTCGATGTATGCGGTCAATGTGAGCATCCCAAAGACTTTGGTCAAGTATCTCGTCAAGTGGGTGGCTTTGAGCAGTGTCGATCAGCGTTCGAAGGAGATCCTGCTCGACATCTTCGACACCCCAATCAGTCCTGAGCTCATACCTACCGACGAGCAAGGCAACATCGCTCAGAAGACTGAAGACCTCGTGGGTCCATACGAACTGCACGATTTCTTCCTCTACCACTCTTTCCGTTTCGGAGCTTCTCCAAAAAAGATCTACTTCCTTGCTCGCAAAGCGTACGATGGTATATATGACAATGCCACTATCCTCAAGTGGCTCCGCACATTCTTCCGCCGTTTCTTCCAGCAGCAGTTCAAACGTTCTTGCTTGCCTGATGGTCCAAAGGTCGGAACAGTCAGCATCTCCCCTCGTGGCGACTGGCGCATGCCTTCAGATGCCTGCGCTTCGCTGTGGCTGAAAGAGTGTGATGAGATTAGTATAAAATAAATTATTGGAGTTAGCAGGAATTAATGAGAGATAACGGAAGTTAGCGGACAAATAATTTTTGTCTCAGAAATATTCCAATATTTTTCAAAAATACATAAACCATTGTCTGTTAGCTCCCTTTATCTCCCTAAAAAACATAATATGAACATTCAAGACTTCAAGGCAAGCCTTTCTCCTGAAACTATCGAGGCAGTGAAGGCAGTAGCCGCAAAATCACAGGACATTACAACTGACGATAAAGACACATTCTCAAACTATATCAAACTTTCGAGCGAAGCTCTTGGCGAAGACCAGATTGCTGAACCTGTCCGCTACATCGTGGCTTCAATGGGTGGACTTCGCAGCGAAGACCTCCAGCAGCTCATTGGTGAAGAGTTCAATGCCGAAGTGTTTGAGGAATGGAACAAGATGTTCGAGACTCCTGTTCTAACCTATCGTGATCTCCCTGGCGACAATCATCTTTATGATGTTGCTCCAAAGATGCGCGAACTCCTGCGCGAAGAGATGGGAGAAAACAACTTCAAGAGCTGTGCTAGCGACATAGGTTACTATCTCTACCAGCATAAGCCGGCTGGCGACATTATACGAGATACTCAGACCATGCACCTCCTCCTCGATGGCGGTGAGGCGGCTGCAGCTGCTGAATATATCAGCGAAGCGAATGACAATCAGCTGCGAATGGCTGTCAATATTCTTGCCAATGGCATCAAGGATGCACCTGATTATGTAAAGGAAACAATATGGGATATGGCTCGTGCTGAAGGTGAGAAGGTCAATTCGGTAAAGATACTCATGCTCATGCTCAACGATTGCGTTGGCATCATCGGTAACCCTGATCTGCAAAAGCCATACATTCAACGTTTGCACGACACAATCCAGCAAATTATTGCCGCAGGCAACAACCAGATTACCATTTTGCTCGGAGTTGCCAAGCTCCGTATGGCTCAGAACGCCCGCATCCGCCGCCAGGAGGAAGAAGCTCAGAAGGCTTTTATCGATGCTATGAACTATCTCATGCCTCCTCTGCAACAGGTTGATCCCGCAACAATCTCGATGGAACAGATCGACCAGTACTGGCTCTGTCTGAAGATTTGTCAGGAGATGGCTCAACCAAAAGCAATGACCATTTTATTCGAACAGATTATCAAGGTTGAGAAAGCACAAAGTCAAGACGGAAACCGTTCGGAGGAAGAGAGAGGACGCATTGCGGAGGCAATAATAGGTCAGCACATTGACATGAGCAAGACCTATTATGCTATGCCAAAACCTATACAGGAGCAATTTACCAACTACTCTGAGCCAACTATCGCCCTCCTCAATGCTTTTGTACAAACTACAGAAGTGAAACACAACGAGGACATCACTGCCCCTCAGGATATGGCACAGATAGCTGGGTACTATCAGTCGCTCGGTGAACTGAACCTTCATCTTGAGCGTTATGACGCAAGCTATGAGGCTTTGACCGAGGCTCAGATTATCCAGATGCGTCAAGTAGCTGCATATCAGAAAAAGGAAGGCAACAATACGATGTCTCCACAGCAGCTTCTTGCTCGTCTCGCACTCTCGGCTACCAACCACATGATTGCAGCTCACTATCGTCGTCAGGGAAAAAACATGCACGATCTCGGCATCGTCCTACGCAGCAACATGAATCTTGCAGAAGATTGCTTCAAGTTCTATAGTCATGATGGACGAGTTATCCATTTTATCATCAATGCGGCACTCGAACTTGGAGACTATCAGCATAGTTCACGCGGATTCCTTGCTGAGTGCGGAACCTACGAGAAGGTGATTCGCGAGTTCCCAAAACTCAACAATATGCGTTTCGACCAACAGCTCGCTGTTGATCTTGCTATGATTCATACCAAGTGCGGAAGTATTCAGGCCGAGAATGCCATTCGCCGATATAAAGATGCCTTGCGCAACCTCGAAACTGCCAAAAACATCTGGAAGGCTCTTGCCGAAAACACCAAGAATGAGCAATTTGCCAAGAATCTCGAGATCGTACAAAAAATGATCAGCGGAATAAAGCAATAAGCCGATTCATTTGATCAGCTGTCGCATGATTGGACTGGAAAACAGGAAGTCGCGCAATGGCTCGCTTTCAGTTCTGAGGATATTATCCTTGTTGCCAATCCATTCTACTTTACCTTTATATAAGAAAGTGATGTGGTCGCCAATGCCAAGGACAGAATTCATGTCGTGGGTGTTGACGACCGTTGTTATGTTATATTCCTTGGTGATGTCGTTGATGAGCTGGTCAATGAGAATGCTGGTCTGTGGATCAAGGCCAGAGTTCGGCTCATCACAGAAGAGATACTTTGGATTGAGGGCTATAGCTCTTGCAATAGCAACACGCTTTTGCATTCCTCCCGACAGTTCACTCGGCACCTTGTTCAAAGCTTGAGGAAGATTGACTCGTTCAAGACAGAGTTTCATGCGGGCTTCTCTTTCCTTAGCTGTCATATTACTGAACATACGCAATGGGAACATGACGTTTTCTGCCACTGTCATAGAGTCAAACAACGCTGAACCCTGAAACAGTACGCCTATTTCCTGTCGCAGTGAAATAAGTTCTTTTGAACGAAGTGATAACAGGTCTCGTCCATCATAGATTATCTCGCCAAGTTCAGGACGATGTAGCGAAATGAGACACTTGAGCAACACTGTCTTTCCAGAACCCGACATGCCAATGATGAGGTTGTTCTTTCCATCCTCAAACTTACAGGTTATGTCGCTGAGAACATTCTGCTCGCCAAATGACTTATATAGATTCTTTACCTCAATCATGCCAGAAGTAGTTTAGTGAGGATAACATCGCTGAGCAATACCATGATGCTGGTGGTTACTACTGCCTGTGTCGAAGCCCTGCCCACCTGGAGCGCTCCACCCTTGACATAATAACCACAGAACGAAGGTATGCTTGCTATGAGGAATGCAAAGACAAAGGATTTCTTGATGGCATAAAAAATGTTGCCAGGATCAAAAAATGCCTGAATGCCATAGATATAAGTATCAATGCTCGGATTTCCGGTGAAATATGCCACCAGTCCAGCTCCTATCAATCCACATGCTATCGAGAATATCACAAGGATTGGCATAAATAGCACCATAGCTGTTATCTTGGGCAAGATAAGATAGTTGGCCGAGTTCACACCCATCACATCAAGAGCATCAATCTGCTCGGTGATGCGCATGGTACCAATCTCTGAGGCAATGTTCGACCCTACTTTGCCAGAGAGAATGAGTGCCATGACTGCCGACGAGAATTCCAAAACTATGATTTCGCGCGTGGTGGCACCAAGGGTGAAACGCGGCAGCAAAGGAGAGAATAGATTCATCTGAATCTGTATGCAGCATACTGCTCCAATGAAGACCGATATGAGGCAGACAATGCCTATTGAGTCTATCACCAGATTGTAGGTCTCATTGACGAACTGCCTCCCGAATATCGACCATCTGTCTGGCTTGGTGAATACACGTTTCATCAAAAGCATGTATCTTCCAAGATTGGTTATCCACTCGTTTATTATCATTCTTGATGTCTTTTATGTTTTATCAAATGCAAAGATAGACAAAAAAATCAAAATATGGCTTAACTTTATATTCTTTAATATATTTTTTCATTATATTTGCAGTCAGAAAACAATAAAAAGAAACAGAATGGAAGATAACCGCAGCGTATTGCGCACTGATAACCTTGTAAAACGATATGGTCCTCGTACGGTGGCCAACCACGTTAGTATCGATGTGAAGCAAGGTGAGATTGTAGGTCTGCTTGGTCCCAACGGAGCCGGTAAGACCACGACATTCTATATGACTACTGGTCTAATAGTTCCTAATGAGGGTAAAATTTTTCTTGATGACAAAGAGATTACAAAATACCCAGTCTATAAGCGTGCCAAAGCAGGCATAGGCTATCTCGCTCAGGAGGCATCTGTTTACCGCAAGATGACAGTAGAAGACAATCTCCTTGCTACTCTCCAGATGACCAACTTGACCGAGGATGAGCAGAAAGAGAAACTCGAATCCCTTATTTCTGAGTTCCGTCTGCATAAAGTGAGAAAAAACCTCGGCGACCGTTTGTCTGGTGGCGAACGCCGCCGTGTCGAAATTGCCCGTTGCCTTGCCATCTCGCCTAAGTTCATTATGCTTGATGAGCCTTTTGCAGGTGTCGATCCTATCGCAGTTGAAGATATCCAGTATATTGTATATAAACTGAAAGAAAAAAATATTGGCATCCTCATAACAGACCACAATGCCAATGAGACGCTAACTATCGTCGATCGTGCTTATCTACTGTTCGAGGGTCGAATCCTTTTTCAGGGCACTTCTGAAGAACTGGCTACCAATCCGCTTGTCAAAGAGAAATACCTCGGTCAAAGTTTCGTGTTCCATCGCAAAGACTTCTCTATTCCTCCAACTTCAATGAGAAGCGATGGATAATATCTCAACAAGGGCTGCTCGCAACAGGACTTTGGTTATCGATGAATGCGAGATTCAGGAATTGGAAAAACAAATTAAAAGTGTTGATGACATAAAGCAGTCTTTTGCTCTCGATTGTGTCATCAATGCAGATTTGTTCGATTGTATCGATAATATTCCTAATGGTCTCTTCAATCTCATCATCCTCGATCCCCCATACAATCTCGATAAGGATTTTTGTGGCTGGAAGTTTTCAAGAATGAAACCCCATGCCTATGAGGATTATCTAAATAGCTGGTTCTTTAAAGTTTGTGATAAACTGGCTCCAAATGGGACGCTTTATATGTGTGGTGACTGGAAATGCTCGTCTTCAATGCAACATGTCATCGAGCAACGCCTGACCATCATCAACCGCATCACTTGGCAACGTGAAAAAGGCAGAGGTGCTAAGGCAAACTGGAAAAACGCAATGGAGGATATTTGGTTTGCGGTAAACGACCAAAATGATTATTATTTTGATGTCGAGGCTGTAAAACTGAGAAGAAAGGTTATAGCTCCATATAAGATAAATGGTCAGCCGAAGGACTGGAATGAAACCAATGCTGGAAAATTCCGCAATACTCATCCTTCAAACTTTTGGGATGATATAAGTGTACCATTCTGGTCAATGCCCGAGAATACCAACCATCCGACTCAGAAACCTGAAAAACTCATCGCCAAACTTATTTTAGCATCGTCAAGGCCAGGTGACATAGTGTTCGACCCATTTCTGGGTAGCGGAACTACGGCTGTAGTGGCTCACAAACTTGGACGTCGCTATTGTGGGATAGAGATCAATCGAGAGTTCTGCATGTGGACTGCTAAGCGTATGATGAGGGCTCAATCCGATAAAACAATTCAAGGTTATGCCGATGGAGTATTCTGGGAACGAAACTCTTTAGCAACACAACATAAAACAACAAAAAAACTGCACAAGTATTAATTACCAGCGCAGTTTTTTGTTGCCGTACCAGGACTCGAACCCAGACTAAGAGAACCAGAATCTCGCGTGCTACCATTACACCATACGGCAAAACATTGCGCTCCAAGATGGGCTTGAACCAACGACCCCATGATTAACAGTCATGTGCTCTAACCAACTGAGCTATTGGAGCAAAAATGGCGGCTTTCTACTCTCCCGCTTTAGCAGTACCATCGACGTTACAAGGTTTAACTTCTCTGTTCGGAATGGTAAGAGGTGGAGCCCTTGTGCTATAACCGCCTTATGTTAATGTCTTTTGTTGACTATGAGTTTTGACATTATATCAAGAAGTTTTGTTCATAACACAGAACGTTTGTCCAAAA
>JAEDEY010000145.1 GCA_016293065.1 Bacteroidales bacterium | reverse complement strand
CCAGTGTGGATGCCGAGAGGGTCGAAGTTCTCCATGTTGCAGACGGTGATGCAGTTGTCGTAGCGGTCGCGCACCACCTCATACTCCACTTCCTTCCAGCCCTTGAGACTCTTCTCGACAAGAATCTGAGGCGAGAAGCTGAGAGCCTTGTTGCCGATGGCAATGAGCTGCTCCTCATCGTCACAGAAGCCCGAGCCCAAGCCACCGAGGGCGTATGCCGCACGGATGATGACGGGATAGCCAAGGTCGCGTGCAGCCTGCTTTGCCTCATCGAGCGTGTTGCAGGCATGGCTCTTGATAGTGTTGACACCAATCTCATCGAGACGCTCCACGAAGAGTTCGCGGTCTTCGGTATCGATGATAGCCTGAACAGGCGTACCGAGCACCTGCACGTTGTATTTCTCCAATACACCACTCTTATAGAGCTCAACACCACAGTTCAGGGCAGTCTGTCCGCCGAAGCTGAGCAGGATGCCATCAGGACGTTCCTTCTCGATGACCTTCTCGACGAAAAATGGAGTGACAGGCAAGAAATACACACGGTCGGCAACGCCTTCCGAAGTCTGCACTGTGGCGATATTCGGGTTGATGAGAACGCTCTTGATGCCTTCTTCCTTCAATGCCTTGAGAGCCTGTGAGCCTGAATAGTCAAATTCGCCAGCTTCTCCGATCTTGAGAGCACCCGACCCAAGAAGCAGCACTTTCTTAATATTTTGAATCATGAATTATCTGTTTTGTTTTGTCTTCAAAAAATATATGTTAGAGCAAAGAGAAGAACTGACCGAAGATGAACTCTGTGTCGGTAGGTCCTGAACATGCCTCAGGGTGGAACTGTGCCGAGAACCAAGGCATAGTCTTGTGGCGTATGCCCTCGTTCGAGCCATCGTTCATATTGATGAAGAGCGGCTCCCAGTCCTCTGGTATGGTGTCGTTGTTGACCGCATAGCCATGGTTCTGCGAAGTGATGAAGCATTGTTCGGTAGGCTTGCCGTCCTTCATCAGGCGCACAGGCTGGTTGTGACCTCGGTGTCCGTATTTGAGTTTCTCGACCTTGGCTCCTGCGGCAAGCGAGAGAATCTGGTTGCCCATGCAGATGCCATAGATAGGACGGCCAAGTTTCATATATTCCCTGACATGCTCGACAGTGGCAGAGCAGAGATTAGGGTCGCCAGGGCCGTTGGAGATGAACAAGCCATCGAACGAATCGCCCCATCCCTCCTGCTCTGGTATGGTGTTGAAGTCATAGTCCCAAGGCACAACGGTGATCGACACATCGTATTTGAGCAGTTCGCGGATGATGTTCTGCTTCACGCCCATGTCGATGAGGCACACCCTCTTCCTGCCTGTGCCGAAGTGCTCAACCTTCTTGGTGCTCACTATAGCCACCTGATTGACGAGGTTTGGATTCTCGAACTCAATGTCCTCGCCTCCATCGAATATTATCTTTCCCGACATCGAGCCATGTTCGCGAAGTATCTTGGTCAGTTCGCGCGTGTCGATGCCTTCGATACCCACAACCTTCTCTTCCTTGAGCCATTGAGCCAACGAGCGGTTGGCATTCCAGTGGCTGTATTCCTCAGAATAGTCGCTCACCACCAATGCACGCACATGGATGTGGTCGCTCTCATAATACGACGAGAGTCCATTGGCCTCTTCCGAAGCCGACGGAACTCCATAGTTGCCCACAAGAGGGAAGGTCATCACAAGGATCTGACCACTGTAGGAAGGGTCGGTCAGGCTCTCGGGATAACCCATCATGGCAGTGTTGAACACCACCTCGCCATTGACAGGCTTCTCATAGCCGAAGCTGGTGCCGTGGAAGCTGTAACCGCCTTCAAGTACCAGGGTCACTTTCTGCTTTTCTTTCATATTTCCTAATTTGTTTGAATTATTTCGAGAAGATCATTTTCCACTCAGTCTCTCCATTGCTCTCAAGCAGTCTTCACGCTGGCCGAAGGCAGTGAGGCGGAAGTAGCCCTCGCCCGAAGGACCGAAGCCGACACCAGGGGTACCGACAATGTTAGGACCGTGAAGAAGCTGGTCGAAGAACTCCCACGAGGTGACTCCATCTGGAGTCTTGAGCCAGATATATGGAGCATTGACACCACCCCACACCTGGAAACCAGCCTTGATGAGACCCTCGCGCATGATACGCGCGTTCTCCATATAATAGTCGATAGTGGCGCGTACCTGAGCCTTGCCTTCTTCGGTGTAGATAGCCTCGGCTGCACGCTGCTGGATATAGCTTGTGCCATTGAACTTGGTACACTGGCGGCGGTTCCACAGAGGATTGAGAGCAACACGTTCGCCACCCGATGTGCGGGCTGTGACCTCGCGAGGCACTATCGTATAGCCACATCGCACGCCAGTGAAACCTGCAGTCTTGGAATAGCTGTGGAACTCGATGGCACATTTCTTTGCGCCCTCGCACTCATAGATGCTGTGAGGAATACCTTCCTCGCGGATATATGCCTCATAAGCCGCATCGTACATGATGATGGCATCATTGGCCAATGCATAATCTACCCATTTCTGCAACTCGGTCTTCGATATCACTGTGCCTGTTGGGTTGTTTGGATAGCAGAGATAGATGACATCGACACGTTCAGTAGGAAGCGAAGGCACGAAGTTGTTGCCGGCATTGCATGGGGCATAGATGATGTCGTCGCGTCCAGCCATGCGGTTGCTATCGACATAGACAGGATAGATCGGATCGGTCATGCAGAGGCGGTTGTTGAGACCGAGGATGTCGCCGATGTTGCCAGTGTCGCTCTTTGCGCCATCGTTGATGAACACCTCATCGAGTTCGAGACTGATACCACGAGGCTGGAAGTCGCCCTCGATGATAGCCTTCTGCAGGAAGTCATAGCCGTGTTCAGGACCATAGCCACGGAAGGTGCTTGCCGATGCCATCTCATCGACAGCTCGATGCAAGGCACTGATGACGGCAGGACAAAGTGGCTGTGTGACATCACCGATACCCAGGCGGATGACATCAGCTTCAGGATTGGCAGCCTTGAAGTCGGCTACTCGATGAGCAATCTCTGAGAATAAATAGGAAGCATTCAGCTTCAGGAAGTTTTCGTTGACTTGAGACATATATTATATTCATTTAATCGTTTTGACAAAATCCATGAACAGCGGATGCGGGTTGAGCACTGTGCTCGAATACTCAGGATGGAACTGAGTGCCGATATACCATTTCTTGTCGGGAATCTCGACAATCTCGACAAGATCCGACTCTGGGTTGCGGCCTGTACACTTCATGCCATGAGCCTCATATTCGTCGATATACTTGTTGTTGAACTCATAGCGGTGGCGATGGCGCTCGCTGATCTCACTGCTGCCATATATCTCTGCTACACGGCTATCAGCCAAGAGGTTGCACTTATATGCGCCAAGACGCATCGTACCGCCCATATTGGTGATGTTCTTCTGGCTCTCCATGATGTCGATCACATTGTGAGGAGTCTTGGCATCCATCTCCTTGCTGTTGGCATCGGCATAGCCGAGGACATTTCGCGCAAACTCTATCACCATCATCTGCATACCGAGGCAGATGCCGAAAGTAGGGATGTCGTGGGTGCGTGTATATTGTGCTGCAATGATCTTGCCCTCGATGCCACGAGTGCCGAAGCCTGGGCAGATGAGCACACCAGCCATGCCCTCGAGCTTCTGTGCCACATTGTCGGCTGTCACCTCCTCGCTGTTGATGAAGTGTATCTTGACCTTCACCTCATTGTAGATGCCTGCGAGGTTGAGGCTCTCGCGAATGCTCTTATAGGCGTCCTGCAAGTCGTATTTGCCCACAAGACCCACATGCACCTCACGGGTGGCATGACGTTGCAATTCGAGGAACTTGTGCCAGCTTGACATCGAAGGACGCTCGCCGACAGGAATGCCGAACTTGCGCAGGATGGCAGCATCGATGCCCTGAGTCTGCATGTTCACGGGCACATCGTAGATGCTTGGCATATCTTCGCTCTGAACCACACATTCGAGATCGACATTGCAGAACGATGCCACCTTCTGACGCACGCCATCCGACAGGTGCTTCTCGGTACGGAGCACAAGCACATCCGGCTGAATACCCATACCCTGCATCTCCTTGACCGAATG
>JAEDEY010000144.1 GCA_016293065.1 Bacteroidales bacterium | reverse complement strand
GATTTTGTTCATTTATGCCAAACCAGTATGTTAAACTTTGTTTTCTGCCTATGTGGACAATACCCATGGCTGTTGACCACATGAAAAACACAGTCTCTGACCATACCATTTGCCACATGACCTGCCAAGGTTCCTGCTCATGATTAAACAGATGCCTCTGTCCCTCCATGTATTCCGTGCCACTTGATTTGCCAAATACGCATCTGGCAAATCGCCACAAAAACGATGAAACACAGTGTTTTAAGAATTCTAAACGACCTATTGCAGTATGAAAAACATAATCTATCTTTGCAGCCAAAATCGGAAGAAATAACATTAAAATACAATAATATGAATGAGACAAAACCACAGAAGATGAATCTTGAACACGAGCGCAGGATTGTGGCTCTGCAAGAAAGAGTCGAGAGACTGGAAAATCTTTGCTATTCGGCAAAGGAAGTGTTGAACCTGGAGGAAGCCTCGTCTTTCCTCGGCATTGCCAAGAGTACGCTCTACAAACTGACGGGGTCGAACTCGCTGCCTTACTTCAAGCCGGCGGGCAAACTGATTTTCTTTGAGAAACAGGCATTGCTCGACTGGGTAAGGGGTGCAAAGGCTCTCTCGGAAGAGGAACTGAAAGCGGAGGCTGCCAGCAGGCTTGAAATGTTGAACCACAAATAATGCCGGATGATGACACTACAGGAACTCAATGGCATTATCGCCCGGCGTGACCCCTTGCTGGCAAATGCGGTCAGCCAGATGGCAGGGTATATCAAGGAACGATTCCCTGCTGCCTTTCCGAGCAAGGAGCAGACGGAGGCGGTGAACACATACCTCGACCGTGTGTGTCCGCCGTCACACTCTCCAATGACCGTGTCGGAATGCGAACACAGGCGAATCGCTTCACAGAGAATCACCATTGCAGCCATTCGTGTGCTTGACAGCTGGGAGCAAGGGAGATTGCAGGATGTCCTAGACCATATCGCCTACGACCGTGATTATTATATGCCGGAAAGAAGACAGGGCTTGCACCTCTGACTTTCTCTTTTCGGCTGTCCCATTTTATAAACCTCTAAACAATATATAATGATGAACAACATTACATCTTATTGCATTGAACTCACGCCCGGGCAGCTTGACTATCTGGCAGGAAGCAAATACGGCATCGACCGAATGAAGATTCTTCACTGTCTGATTTCCGCTGTCGTACTGAAGGAGACCGTCTATAGCATCAAGGGATTTACCACCACATTGCAAGCAGGCCAGGCCATCATGTCGGAGGTGGATTTATCCAACCGCCTCCACTATGACAAGAAGACCATTTCCCGAGTGCTCGACAGGATGAATGAGCTGGGAATTGTCGCAACCACTCAGTCTAACAGGACAAGTGTCCACAGTCTGAAATGTGTGTCGGCATGGATAGCCGATGGCAAGATGGTTTCCAATCCTTTCCGTGTCCAGTCCTCTATTGTTCCTATGTCCATGAATGACGGCAGCCAGACGGACAGCCAGGAGCACAGCCCATTGTCCGCTGACATTAGTACCAGCAAGGACACCAAGCTTTCGGCAGATTTCCCCACCTGCAAGCGAGGCAAGCCTATGGCAGATGACGGCTACGCCTCCTTGTTCCCTCTGTTTGAAGAGGAGCCTCCTGTCTATTCGGATGACGGCGAGTTGCTGCGGGCACCTTCTCCTTGCACTGCTTCTTCACCCACAGATATGTCAGAAGACAAGGCTGGCGGTGACACTGATTTTGCCAAGGAAGGAAGTGGCAATGCCCGACAGACCTTCTGAACAACATATCCGTCATAAGCACGCTGGAAGTGTCGAACCCGTTTTATGCTGTGTTGCAAGAAGTGCCAATGTCGCACAAACACGCTGCGCTTGTCTGTACGAATTAGCCTTCTTGCGCCGTTCACTTCTGTCACGGCGGTTACGCCGTTCGCAAGCTCACACCGTGCCTTCCTTTTTTATAGAACAACATATTCCTTTTATGAAGATGACAAACACCAAGAACAAGAATCAAGCCAAAGAGACTCCCAGACGCACGCTGCGGCTGGAAGCACGAGTGACCAAGGAAGAATATGCCAAGGCCGCCGAAATCGCCCAAACTTGCGGATTGTCCATGAGCGACTATATCCGCCGTGTAGCCACGGGTCACAAGCCCCGCCGCAGATTGACCGAACGCGAAATAGAGGCTCTGAACAGCCTTTCGGACGCTAGGGGAGACATCCAGCGCATCGTCTCCGCCGTCAGGAACATTCAGGCTGACCGCAGGGCTTTGTATTTCGGCAATCCCCAGTTTGTGGAGAAATGGATGGGTGCTGCCCTGCCGCTCATGAAGCGTTGGGAGCAGATCCAGGATTATATTACGGAATAACTCTTGTACAGCCGTTATGATAGCAAAAGCAGCAGCCATATCCCATGGTGGCAATGCCATGCGCTACGTCACCACCAAGGACAGGTCGGACATCGTCATGGTCAACCACCTGCCCGACGACATATCGCCCGATGCCATGTACCAGCGGATGCTCCTCCACCAGAAGATGCTTGCCAAGGAAGTTCACCGCGGAAGACCGCTGATGAGGAACATGATAAGGATTGAACTTTCCCCCGACACCTCCGAGAGCCGGGGATGGACGCTTGAAGAGTGGAGGAAGCTCGCAGAGGAGTTCATCCGCACATTCGACGGCATCGACATGTCCAAGCGCACAAGGCGCAAGTCCTCCCAACGTACAAACCTGCGGAACTCACAGTTTGTCGTGGCTCTCCACAGGGATGCCAAGAGCGGCATCTTCCACCTGCATATCATAGCCAACCGCATCGACATGGAGGGCAACACCAACGATGCCCACAAGATAGGCGAGCGTGCCGTGGCGGCTGCGAACATCATCAACGGGCGCAGAGGATGGGTGCAGTCGGCGGAAATAGGTCAGCGTCACAGGCAGGAGGTGGGCGATGCGCTCATCGGCATTCTGCGTGGTATGGATAAGTTCAGCTGGAAGTCTTTTGAAATGGAGGTCAGAAAAAAGGGATACGGCATCCACATCCAGCAGGGTGAGGACGGCAAGGTCTATGGCTATTCCATCATGAGAGGCAATTCAAGATACAAGGCGAGTGAACTCGGCAGGGGAAGGAACCTTACCGCCTCTAAGATTGAAGGCACATGGGCGAAGCTCCATCCTCAGGAGCGCAAATCTCCATCTTCCAAGACCATTGTTCCGAAAACAAGGACAGCCGTCCGACAATCCTCTCCACAGCGTCAGCCATTGCCCGTGCCGTCCATGAGGCACTATGACATATCCACTGACAGCTATCACACCTATCAAATAGAGCTGCCCGAAGAGGCTGACAGAATCATCAGGCAGGAGTGCTCTCTTGCCGAGGCTCATCCTCTTGCCACCATCGAGGAGATACAGCACACGGCAATCCTTCTCTTTGCCGAATACCTTGACGCCGCCACAAGCATGGCGACTTCGAGCGGTGGCGGTGGAAACAATGACAGCAATGGCTGGGGACGCAACAAGGACGAGGATGACCGTGAATGGGCACGCCGCTGCGCAAGAAAGGCCAACAGCATGTGCAAGCGGAGGAAGGGACTGAAACGATAAACAACACCTTTAATACTCACATTAGAATATGGGCATAGGAAAGTCAAAGGTATCTCCATCAATAGATGTTGACGATATGTTGGGTGCTGTCGAAGCCGAACGGCAGATAGCGTCCGGGAAGGAAGAACTGGAGAAGGCACTAAAAGAGTTGCGCGAGCTAAAATCTGTGCTGCAATTGTTTTTGGAAGACTTGGAAACAGCCATCGGTGCAGAGTGCAAGGCAGAGGGAGCCTTGAAGGCTGCGGCAGACAGCTGTGACAATGTCGTAGGCGGCATCTGCAAGGCCATTGTGGATGCGGAACAAAACACGGTGTTCAAGGCAGAAATCTCACCGGAGTGTCTCGCTCAGCTCCGCCGTCTGCTTGAAGACTGCATCGCCAAGGAAAGGCAACTGTTGGAGGAACACCGAGCCTTGCAGCTCAGGATGCAGGAGGAACACGAGGGCAAACTTGAAAAAATCCTCAGCCGTGGGGAGGGTGTATGGTTCTCCGACTTCTGGATGAAGTTCCTGTGTGTGTTCCTGTTGGTATATACTGTGGTGAT
>JAEDEY010000143.1 GCA_016293065.1 Bacteroidales bacterium | reverse complement strand
GGTGGCATGGTGAAGCTGACCGTGGCACATTACTACACTCCATCGGGACGTTGCATCCAGAAGCCATATACCAAGGGCGACAACGAGGCATACCGCAAGGAACTGCTCGACCGATACATGCACGGCGAGTACCTTTCGGCCGACAGCATACATTTCGCGGACTCGCTGAAGTATCATACCGAAAACGGACGCACTGTATATGGCGGAGGCGGCATCATGCCAGATGTCTTCGTGCCACTCGACACAACGAAGCTTTCGCCCAACCATCGCATCCTCATTGCCCGAGGCGTGGTCAACAAGTTTATACTCGAATACTTCAGAGACAACCAGAAGCGACTGAGAAACAAATACAAGACATTCGAGGCCTACGACAAGAACTTCGAGATAACAGATATGATTATCGACCAGCTGTGTGACCTTGCAAGGAAAGACAGCGTCGAACTCGACTCGACAGATGTGCTTACAAACAATGACCTGCTCAAGATGCAAGTCAAAGCGAACATAGCTGCCGACCTGTTTGAGACGGGCGCATTCTCGCAAATCATGAACCGCAACAACAAGATATATGCAGCGGGAATGGACATAATCTCGAACGAAAAGAAGTACAAGAGCTTCCTGCAAAAGAAATAATTAATTTTCAATCATACTAATATGCTCGATTTTCTACAACTCAACATGCTAGACTTCAAGGAGCTTGCCAGTGCCTTCATTGTATTGTTTGCAATGATCGACGTGACAGGCCTCTGCCCTATCGCCATCGACATTCAGCAGAAGTCGGGACCGATCAACGCCGAACGAGCAGCCATCTACTCATTATCTATATTACTGCTCTTCCTCTTTGTGGGCAATATGGTACTCGAGCTGTTTGGTGTCGATATACACTCGTTTGCCATAGCTGGTGCCATCATCATCTTCATCATCGGCTTTGAGATGACTTCAGGAGTCGAGATCATCAGGTACAGCGATGGACCAAAGGGCAGTTCGACACTCGTGCCTATAGTCTTCCCTCTCATTGCCGGTGCCGGTACGTTCACAGCACTGCTCTCGCTCCGAGCAGAATTTCACATCATCAACATCATAGCCGCATTGATACTCAACATTGCAGTGGTGTATGTGGTGCTGAAAAACGTTCATCTTCTCGAAAAGCTGCTTGGTGCAGGTGGAATATATATCCTGAAGAAATTCTTCGGCATCATCCTGCTTGCCATCGCAGTCAAGCTCTTCACAAGCAACCTCACAGAATTACTCTCATTATTCTAATAATACCATACAGTTATGTTCGAATATCTCTATGCCCGTCATCGCAGCGAATATATGCGAATAGCGTTGCAATACTGGACTACACCCAATCATGTGTGGAAACTGGCACATGGTCACGATGCAAAGACCAAAAAAGACCAGGAAATACTGCATGAATTACACGCATTAGGCATTGTACATCGTCACCGTCGCTCACGTCGTGCCGAAGACTATGACATGGGGGACTAATCATAAAAATCATTATATCCCAAAAGAGTCTCATGCGACAGTTACTGTTATCTATCATATTAGTTTTTTCGACATTAGGACTATCATCGACAGCTAAAGCCGAAGAAATTTCTGCAGACAACATGGCTCTGCTGAAAATGCTCGACGAAGCAGTTGAAAACAAAGACCTATATCAAGAAACAAGAAAACAGAGAGCCGATAGCTTCAGAATGGAAGCTCATCGGAAGACTGGCTATGACAGGATAATAGACTTGCAACAGTCGTACGAGACCTTCAACCGTTTTCTCACCGACTCAGTATTCGAGGTGCTTAACGAAATCAAGCAATGTCCGGAATATGAAACAGATAGAAACCTGAAGCTATGGGTTGCACTCTCTGAAGCACGAAACTATGGCGTGATGGGCTTATACTCGACAGCCTTTATGATACTGGACCAATTCGATCCTACCAATTATAATCGCGATATAAAACTACATTATTACAACACCAAGCATGCGATATCGGGATGGCTTGCTGATTTTGCGACAAAATCTGCACCAGAAATGGCCAAGGACTTGAAAAAAGAGGCAACACAGTATTACGACAGCATCCTTGCACTGGAAGAAAACCCCTTCAGCCGCACACTTGTCAGATGCAACATCTTGTTTGAGAATGGAGAATACAGAACTTGCATCGACACTCTTTTGGCCGAACAAGAGAGATGCCATCCTGGGGCAAGAATATACCTCTATGCACTGTTGGCAGATTCATATATGAATATTGGTGACATTGAAAATAGCATCAAGTATCTGGCACTCACTTCCATACACGATCTTGAAGAAGGTGTGACAGAGTACATGGCATTGCCTATATTGGCAGAATACATGAATGACTTGGGAGACAACGAACGAGCCTACAGTTATATGATTTGTTCGCTCGATGATGCCAATACGTGTCACTCCAGCCTTCGTACCATCGAAGCTGCCTCGATCTTCCCTATCATCGAGGCCTCACGGAGCGAGACAGAAGAGATGAAAAAGATATATCAACGCAATCTGTATGTCTGGGGCACAATAGTGATTCTTCTCATACTCATCTGCATTTGCTTCTATTTCTATGAACACCATCGCCGCATAGTGCTGCTTTTGGATCAGGAAAAGAAACATGTCAACGACATCACCTTCCTTGCCGAACACGACGAATTGACATCGGTGTTCAACCGACGAGGCGGCAAACGCATAATATGCAAAGCTTTGGAAAAACACTGTGCCGGTTATCTCTGTACATTAGACATAGACTTGTTCAAGCGTGTCAACGACACCTATGGTCATGATGTAGGCGATAAGGTGCTCAATATTGTGGCAAAGCAATTGATGGGTCTCGACAATCATATTGTAGTACGAATGGGAGGCGACGAATTCAGCACCTATTGTATGTCGAAAATAAGTAAGGATGAATATATCAAACAGATAGAGAAGATGTTTGACTCAATCAAAGCAGTGAGACTGCCAGAGATGGGCGACAATGAAATATCTGTGAGCGTAGGTGCAGTCTTTTACGATGGCAGTAAGGACATTTCCTTTGACCAGCTCTTCACCGAGGCAGACAAACGCCTATATATGAGCAAGCAAGTCAAAGGCTGTGCACTGACAATATTATAATTATGTCAAATAATGTGCGCCTTATTGTACAGTTTACTATAATAAATCGGCAAATATGAATGAAATAATGAAAAAACATCATAGAATATTTGGTCGAGTGGAGGAAAACCCTTATCTTTGTGCGAACTCATTATTGGGCATACCGCACAACATTGAATAATTATGGACACACCAAACAACATTAATTTTAATCCACATGTCTCGGTCGATTGCGTGATATTAGGCTTCGACGGTGAGTCACTGCAAGTGCTTCTCTCACGACAGAGCGATGAGGCTCCACAGGAAGAATACCACTCGCTGAAACTGCCTGGACGATTGTTATATGCCACAGAGGATATTGATGATGCCGCACGCGATATCATCAACCAGCTGACAGGAACAGACAATCATTATGTAAGGCAGTTCCGTGCCTTCGGCAGTATCAACCGCACTTCCAATCCCAAGGATGTGCTATGGCTCGAGAATGTCGTAAAGCTGAAGATTGACCGTATTGTGACCATTGCCTACATCTCGCTGATACGCATCAACAACCGCACACACAAGCGTTTTGCCGGTCATGATGTAGGATGGTATAAGATAGCCGAACTGCCACAGCTGGCATTCGACCACAACACGATTATCAACGAGACATTGAAAGAAGTATATAACATCTCGTCACGACAGCCGAAGGTGCTGTTTGAGATGCTTCCTCAAAAGTTCACAGCCCTGCAGCTTCGCCGTCTGCATGAGCAGATTTCGGGCAAGGAACTTGATGTGCGCAACTTCTCGAAGCTTGTCTTGAGCAAGCCATATATCGTCCCTACCGACGAGAAAGAGGTTGGAGTATCCCATAGAGCTGCTCGCTACTATAAGTTCCAGTCGTCGAAGACAAAATAAGACATATCATTACCAAAATTATTAATCAATAAAAACATCAATCACAACATGTATTTACTCGGTTATGACATAGGTACATCTTCGGTGAAGGCTTCACTCGTTGATGTGACAACAGGACAGAGCGTTGCAAGCGCACAGT
>JAEDEY010000142.1 GCA_016293065.1 Bacteroidales bacterium | reverse complement strand
CTTGCCTTCAGTGACTTCGCCCTTGGCAAGATTGCGCTTGATTAGAATTTTCATAACAGAAAAATTATTTTTATTTAAGTTTCGCATGTGCTCAACCCTTATAAGATAAAAAATCAACATGAGGAGTAACCGGAGTAACCGCGGTAACCGGGTAACCAGTTACTTGACTCCGACCATTTGCTTTGAGTCCGATCATTTCATCAGCTTCACGAAAGTGTCGCCCTGCTTTTCGATCAGATGGTTGTCGCTCCATCGGAAGATGATGTTCTTGAGCGGAGAGACGATGCTCTGGGCACGTGCCGCTTTCTGCAAATCACCAAGAGTGAAGACATCGTTCATCGCCTCGAAGAGCGAAGGATAGCGGCGAGCCACTGGTGCTTCGTAGAGCTGTGCCTGTTCGTTCACCTTTGTCGAATATCGTCCGTGGAGCGCATTCAGGATGTTTTCTGCCACCCAGATGGCGAACTCCGTCGTGTATTCCTTGTGCTCCTTGTTGAGGCGTATTCCCCAAAGAAATGCGGCTAACATACCTGCCCTGAAGCCTATCAGGGCGGCACGACGCATGAACTGGTCGCGTGCATGGTCTTCGTCGCGCACTGCGGTGAGCTGCTGATTGCCGATCCATTCTGCCATCGACTTATTGAGCCACTCGAGATTGAGGTGATACTCGGGAAGGACATTGCCATCGGCATCCTGACAGATGTCCATAAGCGCCTCGATGCGGTCGTTGATAGTGTTCATCTGCCGTGTGGTGAGTGGCTTGCGGATAGGCATCGGTTTGCCAAACTGCGAAGGAAGCTCCACCATGATACATCGCGTGATCAGTCCGTCTTCGACATCAGGATATGCTCGTGCAAAAGCACCTGGTGTGCCGAGAGTAAGCAGGTTGTAGCGCATCTTGCATGTGGCAGAAAACGACACGTCCGACTTGTAATCCTGTCCGTAGCGCCCACCGTCGGCATCCTGTGCCACACGGTAGATATCCGATTTCTGTGCCCATGCTCCCGACTTGTTCGAATTGGTGAGGGTGTCGGCTTCGGGCGAGATGCTTATGAGATGCAGCCCTTGCGCCTGTACCATACGCTTCAGGAGCTGTGCCACCGACACCTTGGCTGGGATGTCGCGAACGATGGGCTGCGGCTCATCAACCTGTTTCTTCTGGTTCTTGTTGAGCTTCGTCTGTCGCTGGTACTCCATCTCTTTCATTCGTCCTTCATCGTCCTTTGCGCGAATCTTCTCAAGGCAGATGTCGGGCACTCTCAGCAGCGAACCCTTGCCGCTGGCTGCCGGAGCGATGATGTTGACGATGAACGAAGGAGCCTGCATCTCGCCATCTATATATCTCGATCTCAGACGGCTGCCAAGGAATCCGCATACGGGCAGGCAAGCCATGGCTGTGGCGGTCTTGAAGTCATCGGGGGCAGTATCGACAAACTCGCGGATGAGTGGCGGCAGATGCGACGACTTGATCATCTCGATAGTAGCAGGAGTCGCCGCTGCCGTGGCTGCATCCTTGTCGAATGTGACCTTCTCGCGAGTGTTGTTGCCGTTAGGGTCGATGCCAAGGTCGCGGAGCACCTTGTAGAGCACATAGGGCAGACGTTCGGTTCGTGCCGACTTGCAAGCCGACTCACAGCAGGTGCGTACCTCCTGGTCGCTGAGACCGAAGCGGGGACAGACCTTAAACAGGCGGTCGGGCTGACGGTCGGTGATGTTGGCCAGCAGACGGCAGATGAGATACAGGCGGTTGTTACGCTCGCCTTCGAATGGCTGACCTCCCGTGCGCTCGATCAGCTCGTTGACAATCTCCGAATAAGGGATGCCCCTGAAGCTCATGCCGTCAGACGGTGAGTGGGCGGAATCTCCTGGCTTGGCTTGTTCCAAGAGAGGCTGAGACAGATGTTGAGGCTGAGGCTGAATCTGATTCGCCAGATCTGGATTTGTAAGGATAGTAACTGCATTGTCAGAAAAGATTTTTGGGTTGTAATGATAGAAATAGCCCTCGGGAACGAGGAATGAAAGGCGAGCGAAGTCGCGTGTGCAGGCATCGTGCTCCACGTTGAGCTGTGAGGCGAGCCAAGCCTGATTGTCGGCAATGGTGCTGAACTCCGGGCGACAGTGTGCCACGATGCGCAGTCCGTGGGTCGATGGGGTCTTGTGCACCACATATATGCCGAGTTCGTCGATGCGGTCTTCGAAGGTGTAGAACAGCACCTCTGGCTTCTCAACATGGTCGATGTCGAGAGCAAACAAGCCCGAAGGCTGGGCATTCTTGTTGCTGCGTTTCTCTCCGCCGAAGGCTGCCTGCCAGCACACGGCTGGCAGTTCGCGCTTGCGGTCGAGATTGCCCGCAGCTATCTCTTCGCTGAGGCGAGAGAGCCAAGGTTCGCGTATGAGCTGCTCAAACTGCTCACGGCTGAGCGCGACAGGGAGCTTGGTGCAATTGGGGCAATAGTCGAATGTCATAGTCAATCAATGATTTTGAATGCTTCAAGCAGTTCGTAATAGATATTGAAAGCGAGTTGGTTGCGGTCGATGCTGTCTGAGGCATCGATGTGCTTCATGTGAACCTGATACTTGCCGTTCTGCATGTGCACGAGGCTGCAATAGTCACCGTCATAGAGCTTGACGTTGGGTTTGGTGCGAGCTCGACGCACTGCTTCTTCAAACCGCATTCCCTTGTCGCCCAGAGTCAGCACACCGGTGAGGCTCTTTGGCAGTGCCAGTTCTTCTTTCTTCTGTGTCAGGATGTCGATGGTGGCATTTCTGAATGTTAACTTCTTCATGACGGTCAATGATTTGAGAATGAAACAATGTCCTTGATTACGATGTCCTGATAGAGGGCACCGTTGTTTTCGCGGTGGGTGAGACGAAGTGCCGCCCAGACGAGGTCGCCGGTGTGGAACCTAACCTGATTGCCGATGAGCGAAGCAACATAAGAGTCGGCAAACTGGTCGCCAGTCTCCTGAAGCACAACGGTTGACTTCTGTGTCTGTCCGTTCTTGGTGTTGATGGTCGTAGGCTCTGTTTGAGATACGACCTTGAAAAGTGATTTAATCATTATTGCTAAAATTTTTTAATTAATAATTGCTTTTGAAGAGATCTCTCGGCGCAAAGGTATTGCATAAGATTCTGATAAACGGAGGTTCTCGGTTTATTCTTCGTTTTTGTCCAGGATTCTGTACAAAAGCCGTATCTGACGGAGTTCAAGCTGGTATCGCCCCATGCCGGAATAGTGTGTGTGGGATTGCGGCGCACCTTCTATATACTTGCAGAGCTCTTTGGCTGAAATGTCTTCCCGGTATATGCCTTTCTCGCGCAACAAGCACACCACGACCATCACCCTGTACCAGTTGATCTTGCCTCGGGTGTTTCTGTAGCGCGTCAGAAAGAAGAGTGGGGAGAGGTCTGCATCGTGCAGTATTGCCTGCCAGATGTCGCCCACCTTTGGGGTTGTTGCATACTTGGATATCCTACCGACGTGGGTAAGTATCTCGTTGATGGCACTGTCGGCCGACTTTGGTTCGTCGTCTGGCAATGCAATGAATAGTCGGCCTTCACGTGCTGCACGTCGAAGACTCTTGGCGTCGAAGTCCTCAAGACTGACTGCCATAAGATTCAGATTCTGTTTTTTCATAAAATAAAAATTTTATAAAACAAAGGAAAACCTTTTCAGGGTTTCCAAAACAGAATAGCTGAATTATAGACGCAAAGTTACCGCGGTTACTCGGGTTACTCCACATGTTTGTTTTGGGGAAAAGGGTTTTAATTATATATAATATATAATATATATTATATATAATTAAACATCTATATATACCCGCCGACACGGAAAAATACCCACATGAGGGGTAACCGCGGTAACCGGAGTAACCGCCATTTTTTGCCATGTCGAGGAACAAAATTTTTTTCCTCGCGAGTCCGCAAAATTTCCGTCTCGTGGTTACCGCGGTTACTCGGGTTACTCCTTATGTTGTTATTATGGTAATAAAGCCTTAAGGTGTTGCCTTCTTCAAAATCCAGGACAAGGGGTGTCAAGATTCTGGACAACTATTGGAAATAAGGGGAAAATGCTGTATCTTTGCACCGTGAAGATTGAAAAAACTTCACGGCTATTAACCTCTATTATTAACCTCTATTATTAACCTCAAAACCTTAACTATTATGTCTATCAAAGTAAA
>JAEDEY010000032.1 GCA_016293065.1 Bacteroidales bacterium | reverse complement strand
GAGACAGCACAGGGTATCTTTGTCAACTACCTCAACGTGCAGAAGACTGGCCGTATGAAGCTGCCTTTCGGTATCGCACAGATTGGTAAGGCATTCCGCAACGAGATCGTGGCTCGTCAGTTTATCTTCCGTATGCGCGAGTTTGAGCAGATGGAGATGCAGTTCTTCATCAAGCCTGGCACAGAGCTCGACTGGTTCGCAAAGTGGAAGCAGACACGCTTGGCTTGGCACAAGGCTCTCGGCTTTGGTGACAACATGTATCGTTTCCACGATCACGACAAGCTTGCTCACTATGCCAATGCAGCTACCGACATCGAGTTCAACATGCCATTTGGCTTCAAGGAGGTTGAGGGTATCCACTCACGCACCAACTTCGACCTTAGCCAGCACGCTAAGTTCTCGGGCAAGAAGATCGAATACTTCGACCCAGATACCAACGAGAGTTATGTGCCATACGTCATCGAGACTTCAATCGGTGTCGATCGTATGTTCCTTAGCGTCATGGCTGCTTCATATAAGGAAGAGGTGGTCAACGAGAAGGGTGAGACACGAGTCGTTTTGTGCCTTCCTCCTGCACTTGCTCCTATCAAGGTTGCTATCCTTCCTCTCATCAACAAGGATGGTCTGCCAGAGAAGGCTGAAGAGATTCTCAAGGAGCTTCGCTACGACTACAACTGTCAGATTGAGGCAAAGGATTCGATTGGCAAGCGCTATCGCCGTCAGGATGCCATCGGTACTCCTTACTGCGTGACGGTCGATCATCAGACTCTTGAAGACAATACAGTGACACTTCGCTTCCGCGACACTATGGCACAGGAGCGTGTAGCCATTGCCGACCTCCACAAGATTATTGGTGACAGTGTGAATATCTCGTCATTGCTCCGCAAGATCGAGAACGATTAATAACTTGAAACGAATATTGATGAAGAAGAATCTTCTATTCTTATTATCCTTGCTTGCGATGGGTTTTGGCTTCATCGCATGCAATGAGGATGACACCATCGACTATTCTGATTTCTACGAGTGGAAGGCTCAGAATGACGCAGTGATGCTGCGAATGCACGACTATCAGAACAGGTTGGGTCAGAATGCATATTTCACAGATACCATCAAGTCTCTGGCAGAGCCTCTCTCATATAGATGTCTCTATCGTGTCATCACTCCAGCCAATGAGGATAGCCTGCGTGCTCTGAATAAGTGGTACACCCCTTATTATACAAGCACGTTGAAGATGCACTACACTCTCTACGATCCTAAGTCGGTGATGAAGAAACTCCCTGCAGATGAGGCTTCGTTCAATGACCCATCGGTGATGGATAAGATCTTCTTCGACAGTGAAAACAAGGCTGATACGCTCGAGTCTCAGCAGGTTACTTTCTTCGAGAACTTCACTTGTGCAAGTGTGATAGTGGGTTGGGCTGAGATTTTGCAACACATGCATATCGGTGACAACTGGCTGGTTGCCATCCCATGGTACCTTGCCTATGGACAAGCTGGCAACTCGACTATCGATCCTTATTCCAATCTATACTTCCGTATGGAACTCGTAGATATTACCAAGCTTGGAGGTCCAGTGCCAGAAGGCTCAGGTGTGATAGATAAGTGATTTGGTTTGAATCATCATAATTTTCAGCATGCTCTGTTTGGGGCATGCTTTTTTTTGTTATGTTTTGATATTAAAAAATGGTGTGCAATGTCATTAACGACATGGCACACCTTCCCCAAATTTGCAATCTTTATTTGTACAGGTAGTGGGACTCGAACCCACACGCCTCACGGCACCAGATCCTAAGTCTGGCTTGTCTACCAATTTCAACACACCTGCACGTTAAAATGGACGGGTGCAAAGGTAAGCATAAAAATCGGATTATCCAAATAAAATGATGTTTTTTTTTTAGCTTACTCCTTCTTCTCGTATGTCATACGCGTATTATTAATAATGTATTCATGTGCAAAGTCGATGATTTCATCACGATGTTCATTGAACATCACTAATGAGTCCATGTTCACACTAAAGTCTGGGTCAATGCCGCTCTCGGTCGAACGCTTATGATTGTCGGTGATAGGGCAGGCAGAAAAACGCAACACCCACCCGTTGGGGAGTACGGTTTCGAATGGCATACCTCCGCCACCTCCTGTGCGGTCGCCCACAACCACAATCATCTTTTCATGTGCCACACCCTTCTTGTCAAACGTCTTTGTCTCGGCAATTGCTTTCATTGCTTGCACGAAGTTGTTGGCTGCGCTGTATGTGCGTCGATTGGCGAGTATCACTACAGGCTGTACCGAAGCATCCCACCATAGGCGGTCTTCAGAAGGCTCAAGATGCATGGGTTCGGGAGACGAGAAGTCATTGTGTCCTTTCCCTGTCTTGTGCTGAATATATCCATAGCATGTCTTTTCGGTCGAGAAACGGCGAGCGATCAAAGGGACATTGGTCAAGGCACCACCTCCATTGTCGCGTATGTCAAATATCATGCCTCGGCAATAGCTTAATGCCATGAGCAGATAGTCGATATTGGTTTCTCCTGGCGTATTGGTAAATGACTCATAGCGCACATAGGCTACCGAGTCTTTGAGAGCCGTAAACCTGAAACCTGATGCTGCCCAATAGTTGGTCTTGAGATAATACTCCTGTACCAGATCCTTGTTGAAGTTATGTGGATAGTCTTCATACCACTTCCAATAACGTGCGGTATTGAATGGAGAGTAGAGGTTGACATGTCCATCGCGAACTTGCGAAAGCATGTGTCCAAGGACAGTGAACTCTTGCTGGATATTGGTGATAGAATCCCTGAAATAAGGCAGATAGAATTTATATACCTTATCCCAATCGACATTTTTCTCATCAAAGAAACAGTAGTGTTCGTCCATAGCAGTCCAGCAGGCCTCGAAGTTGCCAAGGAAATCATCGTTTTCTACTCCACTGTCGTCGTCAAGACACGCAGTCAGCAAAACGAGCGATGATAATAAAATCAGAATTCTTCTCATAACGGCAGATATTTCCATGTCCAACCAATGCTAATTCCAAAAGTAGAGTATCTGTTGACGATGCTGTTGATATCCATCGTCTCAATATGATAGTATGCGCCAAGACGCACTATGGTCTTCATTCTCTTGAACCAAGGGATGACGGCAATAGGTATGTCTGTCGAGAGGCGCACATCAAGGTCCTGTTCGTTGTGGAGCGAGGTGAAGTGTCCGTTGTTGCCCGATTCAAGTAGAAAGGTCTCGTAATACGATGCTCCATATTCTGGCATGAATGCGTATCCAATAAGAGGCATTTGTACCTGCAGATTTACCTTGCTTGGCTGTCCCCAAAGAGTATAGTCGTAGGTTGAAGCGAGACTCACACCCATATTACCTACGAAACGAGCCGTGGCAGGGTTGTTCGAACTGCCTAATTTTAGGTTATAGTCGAAGCCTGTTTCCAACCCTGCATATGGACCTATTAAGACGGTGAGGCCTTGGCAGCGACTACATAGCAGATGGCTGATGTCTCGATGCATGGCATAGCGATACATGGCTCGTATCGACCATGACGTAGAATGCTGTCCGTTTTCGGCATCACCATCAGCAAAATCTGCATCGATAATTTGCTGATTGGTCCATTTATAGCTCCTCATGGTGCGCCATCGTTCATAACGCACTCCAATCTGCCTGCCTTCGTATAGCAAAGGCGCAAGATAGGTGTTGCGCATGGCACTTTTTCCCCATTCGGCAGTCAGTACCGACTGAGCTGGCCGGTCTTGTGCCACGGCAAGGTCAGAACAGACTATCAGAGTCAATATTATTAGTGTCAGAAATCTCTTCATTAGTTGTTTCTTCGTTTTCGCTTTTTTCTTGTTCAGGCACTTTTGTCGGTTCTATCTCCTCGATTTTCTCGATATAGTAATTGCTGACCTTCTTACCCTTGGTCGCTACACTGCGAATTGGGATAAACTCATCGGCGTCAATCTCCAGAGGCTCTCGGAACTCGTCGAGTTTGCCAAAGGTGAATCTGAATCGCGGGTATTGCGTATCAGTGAGCAGATTCATAGAGAAACGCTTTGGCTCGCCGAGCATGTTTTGCTTGGCGGGTTTGGCGTCAAGCAGGCTGCGCTTGAGGTTATAGGCATCGGTTTCCCAATCCTTCATCACTAAAGTCCAGATCTTCTGCGGGTCGTATTTCTCCACTCGCATCACATTGTCTTCATAGTGATTGTTTTCGTCGAAGGTTGTTATGTAATAGTCGTAGTTGTCGAGTATCACAAGTACACGATCGTCGCCCATGAACTCTCCGAGGTAGTCGCCTTGCCTGTCGTAATTGATGCGTTTCACATCCATGTCGAACCATACAGGACGACCTCCGAGGGTGCTGCCTCCGTGAGCAGATACAGTGATGCGCTGAATCTCTGCCTTAGTCAGCAGATTGCCTTTTACGCCACGACCCTTGATTGGCACTTCGGCAAAGTTTTTCTCGAAACTCATAGTCTTTGCCTCTCGGTTTCGGCTGCGGATAGTGATGCGTATCGTCTCTGCTTCGCCGTTGAGATTGGCCGTCATATACATTATTTTCGAGCCTTCTTTGCCCTGTGTAATGTCATATTGCTTGTCGCGCATCACCGATGTGATGTTGAAGCGCTTGATCATGAATGGGCCGCCCTTGCCGTCGCGATACACTACATTATAGATGGTGCGTGCATCATTCTTACGGTACACATTGATATATAGCACATCCTTGCCCACAAATACCTTGTCGGCAATCTTTACAATCTTGTATTGTCCATTCTTGAAAATCACGAGAATATCATCAATTTCCGAACAGTTGCACACAAACTCGCTTTCGTTCTGCTTCAGGCCAATGCCAATGAAGCCCTCCTCGCGGTTGATCATAAGACGCTGGGTCGATTCTATGACCTTGGTCGAGTCTATTGTGTTGAAATTGCGAATCTCGGTCAGACGAGGATGGTCTTTGCCGAATTTTTCTTTCAGGTGCTCAAACCATTTGATGGTATAATCGGTGATGTGCTTGATGTTCTTCTCGCACTCCTTGATTTTCTTCTTTGTGTTCACGATATCCTCCTCGGCCTTTGAGCTCGAGAATTTATGGATACGAGCCATCTTGATGTCTTCAAGGCGCAACAGGTCATCGCGAGTCACTTCGCGCACGAAACTTGGCTTGAATGGCTCCAGTCGCTTGTCGATGTGAGCCAATGCCTCATCGATGTTGGCAGCCTGCTCATATTCCTTGTCCTTGTAGATGCGCTCTTCGATGAAGATCTTTTCGAGCGAGCAGAGCATCAGGTGTTCGAGCAGTTCGCCACGGGTTACTTCCAGCTCCTGCTTGAGCAAATCACGAGTATTGCTTGCACTTCGTCGCAACACTTCACTCACCGACAGGAAATGCGGCTTACGGTCGTAGATTACACAGCAGTTTGGTGATATCGACACCTCGCAATCGGTGAAGGCATATAGCGCATCGATGGTCTTGTCACTCGAAGCTCCAGGCATCAGATGTACCATGATCTCTGCTTTATCGGCAGTATAGTCGTCGAAGCTTTTTATCTTGATCTTGCCCTTGTCGATGGCTTTCTTGATGCTCTCGATGAGCGAGCCAACCGTCTTGCCATACGGAAGGTCGCGAATGGCAAGTGTCTTCTGGTCAATCTTGTCGATGCGAGTCCTGACTCTTACTACTCCACCTCGTGCGCCATCATGATATTTTGATACGTCGATGAGTCCTCCTGTAGGGAAGTCTGGATAGAGTTGGAACTCTTCTCCCTTCAATGCCGCAATCGATGCGTCGAGCAACTCGTTGAAGTTATGAGGCAGTATTTTTGACGATAGACCCACAGCAATACCTTCTACTCCTTGGGCAAGCAGCAGAGGAAATTTGATAGGCAGGTTGATTGGTTCTGGTTTTCGTCCGTCGTAGCTCCATTGCCATGGAGTGATCTTGTTGTTATACACCACTTCCAGCGCAAACTTTGATAGTCTCGCTTCTATGTATCGTGGGGCAGCTGCCGAGTCGCCAGTGAGTATGTTTCCCCAGTTACCCTGGCAGTCGATGAGCAGGTTCTTCTGTCCGAGCTGGACAAGAGCATCGCCAATAGAAGCATCGCCATGTGGGTGATACTGCATAGTCTGACCAACGATGTTGGCAACCTTGTTGAATCGGCCATCGTCAATCACTTTCATGGCATGAAGAATGCGTCGTTGCACGGGCTTCAGACCATCGGCAAGATGAGGCACAGCACGTTCCAGAATAACGTATGAAGCATAGTCGAGAAACCAGTTCTGGAACATACCTCCAAGATGATGCACCTTGTCTTCTCCGGCTGCATCGTCGTTATGTGGCACATATCCATTGCTCGAGCTTATGCTCTCTTCGGCACTATCTGCACCTTCCTCTGGAACGTCGAGTATTTCGTCTTCTTCTTTCATAGTATCAAAAATATCATTCGTGCAAATATAATTAAAATATCTTGAATCTCAAAGACTTTTTGACAAATTCAGTCAAATGCAGACTAAATTAATGCTGTTTATGTCTTTGTTGAGATTACTTTTTCCAATAATATTGCGAGAAGAGGACTATGACTGTGAAAATCTCAAGACGGCCAACGAGCATGGTGAATGCCAAAACCCATTTGCTCAAATCTGGCAAATCTGCCCAAGTAAATGCTGGTCCTGTGATGCCAAGGGCAGGTCCACAGTTGCCAATAGCCGACACCGACGAACCTACGGCAGTAGGGAAGTCAAGTCCTTGTAGGACTAACACCATCATGCAGCAGAGAGCTATGATGAAGAAGAGAAAGGTAAATCCCAAGGTGCGTTGTATGAACTCCGAACGAAGGTTTCGGCCATCAAGCATTACGGTATTCAGGTGATATGGCATGATGGTCTGACGTACCACCGACTTTAAGTTCTTGATAAGGATGACTAAACGAAGCACTTTGAATCCTCCTGCTGTCGAACCCGCGCATCCTCCACATGCCATGATGAAGAGTGTAGGAAGCCAGAAGATTGGTCCCCACATCTGATAGTCATAGATCTCGCCTTGGAAGCCGCATGATGAAACGATGGTCATCACATGGAAGATGGTTGTCCGAAGTTTCGAAACAAAGCCTCCTGGCAACGACGCTATCTGTTCGGCCGACATACCTGGCTGCGACTCCTGAACATAGAACAGACAGAAGAAGAGAAGGATAAAGATACCGACGATATAGCAGAACCAGCGCAATTCTTCGTTGCGCCAGACGTGTGAGAAAAGACGACGCTCAAAAAGATAATACAGCGAGAAGTTGATGCTCGCCATGAAAAGAAATACCACACAAATCATCTCGATGAAGCCAGATTGGAAGTAACCGAGACTCGCCTGATGAGTTGAGAATCCGCCTGTTGATATGGTGGTGAGAGCATGGCAGATGCTGTCGAAGACCGACATTCCACCCACGAAATACAAACATCCGCATATCAAAGTGAGCGATACATAGATAAGCCACAGACGACGTGAGGTGTCTTGTATCTTTGGACGCAGCTTATCGACAGCCATACCTGTTACCTCTGCGCTGAACATCTGCACATTGCCACTCTCGATGCGGGGAAGGAGTGCAAGCGAGAATACCACTATACCAAGTCCTCCAACCCATTGTGTGAGACTTCGCCACAACAGTATTCCATGAGGCTGGCTGTCGATGTTGGTCAGAACCGTACATCCCGTAGTGGTGAATCCCGACATAGTCTCAAGAAAGGCATCGCACAATGTGTTGCACGTGCCATAGATGAGGTATGGCATGAGTCCAAAAATCGAAAAGACTATCCACATCAAAGAAACAATGAGGAATCCCTCATGGTTCGAGACATGCTGAGTGACTTTTTTGCGTGCTGAGAACCAGAGTATGAAGCCTGTGAGGAAGCATAACATCGAGGGCACTGCCAATGCCCATAGGTCATGCTCGCATTGTGTCAGGCAATAATAGGCAGACACGCCAGTAGCTGATGCCATGAAGAACGATTCCAAGAGCAAGAGCTTGCCGCATGTCTGTCTGATGAGATGCCAATTTAGATGCGTCATTATGTTTTACGTTTTTATTTCAAGAGCGCGTCGAGCCAACCAACCATAGCCACGAGCGAGGCATTCCAGTTGATGGCAATCTCGTTCGATGCGTATGAGTTCATGTTGTCGGCATAGCACTCGTCGGCAAAGTCGCTCGTGTAATATGGACATGTACTCTGATCCTGCTTGCCAGGATTTGGACCTCCCGACAATAAGCCAGGGAAAGGTTCGTCAATGCCATCTGCCTCCGAGATGCGATGATGTGGGTTCTTGAAAGGACGAGTACCGAATCCTGTTACATAGCTATATCCTGTGGCATTCTGTCCGAGCATGTAGTTGGCGTTTTCGAGAGCAGCAATGACATAGTCGCGATTTCCTGTGAGAGCATTGGCATAAAGAAAAGTTACACCCATGCAGCAGCAACCTTCTGCAAGACTACCCCAATAGAAATCGCTTGCCTTGTTTCCGTATGGGCTCTGGAAGCACGAACCATCTCTTCTCTTGATAATCTCTTCACAATAGCCAATCAGACTCTGTGAAAAACCTGCTGCCATTTCCTTGGCTACGACATTATCGGTGTTGAGCGAGGCATTGATCCAGTCGAATATGCCGAGCGAAGCTACATTGCCCCATGTTGGGAGTGTGTAGCTCTGCGGGATGTGCTTCTTGACATCATCAAGATAAGTCTCTTTGCCAGTCGAGAGATAGAGCTCGGTAGCTGCCCAGAAGAACTCGTCGCCGAACGACATGTCATCATACGCGCCTGTGTTGATGGCTGGTCGGAACTTCTCGTTGATCTTGTTCTGAAGATATGGCACATTGTTGTTCCTGACAGCCCAAGCGTATGCCTTTTCTGCCGCAGGGAGGGTCTGGACCACAAATTCTGCATATTCTGGATATTTGCCATATACGCGCGAAGCCTGTGCCATGGTAGCGGCAAAATCGAGAGCCGCAGTGGTGGTCTTTTGCACTACGTAACGAGGCTGTACAGCTTCAGTAGGCATCACGAATCCTTCAAAGTTTGGTGTTGTTAGCTTGTGATAAACTCCCCCATCGTCAGGATCCTGCATGGTGAGCATCCAGCGAAGGTTGATCAGCATTTCATCGAGTACGTCGGGTGTAGCATTGCCACTCTCGGGGATATTGAGCTCGTAGGCAGCATAGTGATCGGGCTGCATCTGGTAAGCACAGAGCATGATACCGTGGGAGAATCCCGAATTGACGATATACTTGTTGTAGTCACCGGCATCGTACCAGCCTCCGGGACTTGAGATGACGGTACCTTCTGGACGGCTCTTTGAAGCGGCACTTCCGTGCACTTTCACAATAGTGTCAGGGTGAGCGGCTTTACGAGTCCACTTGCCAGCATATTGTTCTGTTAAGTCGGTGGCTGTGCGCTGATAGTAGAATGCTTTCATTGCGCCTTTGGCAAGACCTTCGAGAGCACGGTCGGCAATGACTATTGGCTGTGCATATTTGCCAGCGACGAGGGTATATGAGCCAGGAGTCTTGACCTCGGAGAAATCGACAATCTGACGTTTCTTCTGACTGATCTCGCTTGTAGCTTCACGCACTGCAGCACCCTTCCAGACTGTATTACCATCGGCATCTACAAGTTGATATTCTTTGGCAAAACCTTCGGCTTCGACAGTAGCGGTCTTCTCTTCGTTTGGGTAATAGCCAACCTGATTGACACGAATGATATTGCCATCCATGATCTTTGGCTCTTCTTTGCATGACGCCAAGGCAAGAATGCCCAATGCACCATATATGAATTGTCTTTTCATTGTAATAGCTTATAGTAATAAATAACAGAAGTTTATGGGAGAATAAGCTCCCATAAACTTATATTAATTTCTCGCAAAGACTTATCCCATGATGACTTCAACGACATGCTTGCCTGGTGTGCTCTTGATGATGTTGCCTTCGACAGCCACGCCATCGACGGTCATCGACTTAACTCCCTTCTGCACGCCATTTGGGTTCTTGATGGTGATGTCGAATTCCGCACCACGGAGCACGCGCTTCACGCTATATTCCTTCATGTCGGAAGGGAGACAAGGGTCGATCTCTATGCCGTCGTAAGTTGGCTTGACGCCGAGGAGGAACTGGCTGACGGTGTACCACATCCAAGCAGCTGTACCTGTAAGCCAAGAGTTCTTTCCCTCACCAGGCTTTGCGGCATCCTTGCCTGCTACCATCTGGCAGTTGACGTATGGCTCAACCTTGTGGAGAGTCTGATCCTTGATGTACATTGGGCAAATCTTGCGGAAGAGTTCCCATGCATCGTTGCCTCGACCCGCAACAGTCTCGCCGATGATGACCCAAGGATTGTTGTGGCAGAAGATACCTGCATTCTCTTTGTATCCGGCAGGATAAGACGAGATTTCACCCATCTCAACGTGATAGGTAGTATAAGCTGGGTTGTTGAGCACCATGCCATGTTCGCAATCGAGGTACTTCTTGCAAGAGTCGATCGCCTTGTCGCATAGACCTTCCTCAAGGCCAATGCCAGCCATTGTGCAGAAGCCCTGTGACTCGATGAAGATCTTGCCTTCCTCGCATTCGTTTGAGCCAATCTTGTTGCCGAAGAAGTCGTAGGCACGGAGGAACCATTCGCCATCCCAACCGTGTTGCTTCACAGCCTCGACCATATTATTGATGTGCGAGAGTGCGCGTTCTGCCTCTTCTGGCTTGCCAATCTGTTTGCAGAGTTCGACATACTGACGTCCGCAGAGCACGAAGAGACCAGCAATCATCAGCGACTCTGCCTTGCTGCCCTCTGTCTTGTTCTCGGTTGTCTGGAAGCTCTCGTTTGGATCCCAAGAGAAACAGTTGAGGTTGAGGCAGTCGTTCCAGTCGGCACGGCCGATGAGTGGCAATGCGTGAGGTCCGAGGTTGTTGACCACGTGGTTGAACGAAATCTTGAGGTGTTCGAAGAGCGAAACCTCTGTGCCTGCCTGATTGTCCCAAGGCACCTGTTCGTCGAGGATTGAGAAGTCGCCTGTTTCCTTAATGTAAGCCACTGTGCCGAAGATGAGCCACATAGGGTCGTCGTTGAAGCCGCCACCGATGTCGTTGTTGCCATGCTTGGTGAGTGGCTGGTACTGGTGGTAGCAACCGCCGTCAGGGAACTGTGTCGAAGCGATGTCGATGATTCGTTCGCGAGCGCGAGAAGGCACTTGATGTACGAAGCCCACGAGATCCTGGTTGGAGTCGCGGAAGCCCATGCCTCGGCCCACACCGCTCTCGAAGAATGAAGCCGAACGAGAGAAGTTGAATGTGATCATACACTGATACTGGTTCCAGATGTTGACCATACGGTTGAGTTTCTCGTCGTCGCTCTTCACCACATATTTGTCGAGGAGTTCGTCCCACATCTTGGCAAGTTCGTCGAATGCCTTGTTGACAGCTTCGACTGTCGAGAACTTCTCGATGGTAGCCTTTGCCTTTGTCTTGTTGACGAAGGTGACGTCCGATGCCTGTGATGTGATGAGTTCGCCCGACTGCTTGCGAGCGAGGTCTTCCTTGCAGAACTTCTCGTCCTGCTCATTCTCGACATATCCGAGCACGAAGATATAATCCTTGCTCTCTCCTGGCTGGAGTTCGACCTCGATATAGTGAGAAGCCACAGGGCTCCATCCATGAGCGAGGCTGTTGCCAGGTTTGCCAGCCATTACGCACTGAGGGTCGGCAAACTCGTTGTAAAGTCCGATGAACGACTCGCGATCGGTGTCATAGCCATCTATCTTGGCATTTGCCACAGCATAATAGGCATAGTGGTTACGGCGCTCCTTGTATTCGGTCTTGTGATAGATGACACTGCCGTCAATCTCCACCTCGCCGGTTGACCAGTTGCGCTGGAAATTCTCCATGTCGGTAGCAGCATTCCACAGACACCACTCTGCAAACGAGAAGAGCTTGATCTTCTTTGTTTCGGCAGTGGTGTTCTTGAGCGTCACCTTCTGGATCTCTGCCCATGTCTTGAGTGGTACGAAGAAGAGCACGCTTGCCTCGATGCCATTCTTCGAGCCCGTGATGCGAGTGTAGTTCATACCATGACGGCATTCGTAAGAGTCGAGAGGAGTCTTGCAAGGCTTCCATCCAGGGTTCCACACCGTGCCATTGTCGTTGATATAGAAATAGCGTCCGCCATTGTCCATAGGCACACCGTTATAGCGATAGCGTGTGATGCGACGGAACTTTGCATCCTTGTAGAAGTTATAACCACCGGCTGTGTTTGAGATCAAGCCGAAGAAATCCTCATTCCCTAAATAGTTGATCCAAGGGAATGGCGTTGCAGGGTTGGTGATGACGTACTCGCGGGCAGCATCATCAAAATGACCAAATTCTTTCATTGTTTTATTGTGATGTTTGAATAAATACTATTGGTAGTATATTGACAGATGTGGTTTATGTCGGGTTATTTCCACTCGTTGTACCAATCGATGACGGCATCGTTCCAATGGCTGTAATCGACATGATGTCCGTAGTGAGGGTAGATGATATATTTCTTTGGAGAGCTGACGAGGTTATAGCCTGAGAAGTTGGTGTGAGGTGGGCAAGTCGGGTCTTGCAATCCCACTCCGAGATAAACAGGACAGGTAATCCATCGTGCAAGGTTCTTGATGTCGAAATACGACATTGTCCTGTACATCTGCTCATCGCTCATCCCAAGTTCGTGCTGCTTTGCAAAGATAGGATCTGCAGGCCAGTTCACGATCTTGAAATAATCGGGGAAGTCGCTCATGAAGGTGATGTAGCAAGCTACTGCTCTCAGTCGGGTGTCGAGCGAAGCTGCTGCCATCGTGAAGGCTCCTCCCTGGCTTCCGCCCTCGGCATAGATGCGGTCTTTGTCGGCCTGAGGCAGGGTGCAAACGAAATCGATGGCACGCACACAGTCCATATATGCACCACGGTAATAGTAGTGTTCCGGATTGTCGAGGCCATACTGAATCCAGTCTCCATATTTGTTGGTCGGCTTGTTGAGTGCCTGCCCACGCACGCTCAGGAGCACGGTGATCCACTCATTGTCACTTGTGTCAATGTCCCACACGCCACTGTTATAGCCCATATAATATATATGTACAGGACACTTCTTATTGGCTGTCTTTGGCTTCTTTGGAATAGTGACATAGAGCTGGATGGTATCGCCACCCAACGACTGCATCTTCACGAGATAGAATTTCTTGAACTTAGAACTCTTCTCCTTGAGTTCGGTCATCTCGTAATTTGGCTCTACCTCGGCAAGTTCAGCGCGTGCCTTGTCCCAGAAAGCCTTGAAATCGGCTTGATAGTCAGGAAGAGAGATGATATTCTCTGGCTCATAGGCAATGTTGAAGAAGTCGTGGTGTTCTGTTCCCCAGTTTTGCTCGTATGGGAAATCTACGATGTTCTTGCCATTGGCAAAAACCTCACAACGGTAGAATCCCGGGGTATTGATTGCCGGCTTATAGGTGAGCACAGCACTGTCACCCTGTGCGACATTCACGTTCTGTGTGACCGAGAAGACTGGCTGCTTGGTGTCGGTAGTGATGACGAGTGATATGTCTGAGGCGAATGCCTTGAGCAAAGAGTCCTTTACCACTATTTGTATCTCTGGAGTTTCAGGAGCATACCACACCCATTTCTCGTTTTGCTGGACCGAGAGCTTGAGCTGAGCCTGGGCGAAGCAGATATTAGCAAGCAGTATGATGCCAATAATAAAGCGTTTCATTTCTGTCGAATAATGTTATTTGTTGTTGATGGCTGTTGCAATCTCGCGGATGATGTTCATTGTCGATTCGTCTTTTGCAAAGACTGAGTTCAGACCTTGTTCCTCCTGAGCAGGATCGCCTGTATAGTCGTCCCATTGCTGCCAGTTAGGGTGCTTCACTTCAGCAAGTCCTCCCCAGCTCCAGAAGTTACAACCTGCAATCTTTCCGCTGTCGCGTATGATCTTGAAGACATAAGCATAGTAAGCATCTCGTCCTGTGGTCGGACTGCCTGCTTCGAGGCCATAGTTGTCGCGAGGATAACCGAACTCTTCGAGCACCATAGGCTTGCCAAGCGGAGCCATGCGTGCATAAGCCTCCTCGATGTAGTCGGCTGTATTGTTGCAGGCATTCTCGACCTGAGTAATAACCGATTCCTTGCCATTCACCTCTATTGCCTCGGTTGTTGTCGAGACATATTTGCCGAGCCAAGCCCAGTTGAATGGCCATACGTGGATACAGGCATAGTCGATTTCCGGGAAGGCGTGAATCTTCTCAAACAGATCCATGTCACCCTCACAGCCATTCTTGCCTTCGCTTCCTGTTGTCACGAGGTGGTTAGGGTCAATGCTTTTTATGAGCTGAGCCTGTTCCTGAATCCATTGTGCGAAGGCAGCCTTGGTCTCGTCGTCGGTGGCAAAGGCTCGCGGCTCGTTGGCAAGTTCCCATGCCATGAGGGCAGGGCTCTCGGAATAAGGCTTGCCTGTCACAGTGTTGGTGCGCGAAACAATGAAGCGAGTGTGGTCGGCTGCTAATTTCTTGGCTTTTTCATTCTTGGTAAACTGACTGTGATATGCCTGATATTCTACCCATTCCTTTGGTGTAGCAGGCTTGCCCATGCCAGCCCAGTCGAGATATACGCCAAAGCCGCCGCTCCATTCCCAGGCATTGTTGATATACAGAACAGCCTTCATGTTTCGTTGTTCGAGATCTGCCATCAGATAGTCGAGTCCGCGCAGTATAGTGTCATTATATACTCCAGGAGCCAACTGCAATGTTGGCTTGATTTGATATTCATGTTCACCTGTACCGTCACCACCCACCAGCACGCGGATATTGGTGATTCCGATTTCCTGCATGAGGTCAAGTTCCTTCTTGAGTCTCTCTCGGTTTCCGCCCATGCCCTCGCTTGCCAGTATTGCACCATACCAGAAGTTGGTGCCCACATAACGATATTCCTTATCGCCGATATAGAAATGACCGTCCTTGACTGTCACATACTGTGGCGTTGTGTTTTGTTCCATGGTATCTTGTTTTTTGTGCATGTTGACGGCTATGCCGATGATGCAGGCTATAACTAAAATTATAAGTCCTAAAACTTTCTTATTCATAATTTGCTTTATTTTGATGTGTTTTTGTTCACTTCTTCATAGATACAAAACCTGTTATTTCTCAAAACTGTCTGTTCTGAATGGTACTACAGGCAACTGACGCGAGTTATGCAGCTTGCCAATCACGAAGTTCTTGAAGCAGTAGCGTACATGCTTGATCTCAGGAACCTCTGGACAAACCATCTTGAGCAGAGGACGAGTGTCGTTGTTTGACGACCATACTATAGCAGGGTGGAATATGCCGTCGTCGCCTGCTGCCTCAAATCCCTCAATGTCTTGCATTCGGTCGAAGCCGTCTAAAGCATTGGTAAAATAAAGCAGTGTGACCTTTCCCTTGTCGTTAGGATTGGCAGCGACAGGAGTTCCGGCAATGACAGCCTTGTCCCATTCGCTGGCTTCGACCTCCTCCATTTTCTCAAATTCAGGATTCTCTGCCCATACGCCGCTTATGCCATAATCGCGAGTCGCAGCCAGATATGCCAAGCGCTGTCCGATCTCGTATTTCTTGGTGGCATGTATCTGATCCCATTCCCACTCATATACGAGGTCGCTGGTGCACACGCAACCGCTGTTCGCCAGACTGTGAGCAATCTTATGCTGAACCTCACGGAACAGGGCTGCTTCTGTCTCGTTAACGCCACTATAGCGCCATCCTGGCAGTTCTACGGTATAGATAGGCAGTTTGTCGCCAGGCTGGTTCCATCCGTTGCGCCACAGCTTTGCCATGGTCTGAAAACGCTCGAAATATTCTTTCTCTCGTCCGACGTTGCTCTCTCCCTGGTTCCACAAGAACCCCTTGATGGTATAGCCCATCAGCGGATGCAACATTCCGTTGTACATCACCATCTTACGGTGGTAATCAGTATCGTCAATAGGAGTGAGCCCGTCAGGATAGGTCTCAAGAATCTCTTTTGGCAACCATCCTTCCACACAGCTGCCGCCCCACGAACAGTTGATGATGCCAACAGGCACGTCAAGCATATCGTTAAGGGTACGGGCAAAGAAGTAACCCACAGCACTGAATCGAGGCGCATTGGCTGGCTCGCAGGTCTCCCACTTGCCTTTTACCTTGTCTTGTGGCTCCAGTGCGTCGGCCTTTGGGATTGTCACAAAGCGTATGGCATGTTTGTATTTGCCAGAGGTGGCAATGGCTTCGTTCGAACCTTCGATAGGGCAGTTCCAGAATCCTCCGAGCGAGATCTCCATGTTCGACTGTCCTGAGCAGAACCACACTTCACCGATTAGCACATTGCTTATGGTCACTGTCTTGCCATCACCCTTTACCGTGATACTGAATGTCTTGTACGAGGCTTCGGGGGTCTGCATTTTTACTTCCCATCGCCCTGTTTTCTTGTCGGCTTTGACAGTATAAGACTTGTTGTTCCATGATGTAGTGATGGTGACTGTCGAGCCACCCTGTGACCAACCCCACATTTTGGCATTGGTCTTCTGCTGCAACATCATATTGTCGCCAAAGATCTCTGGCAAATCCAGTGGGTAGGCGGTCAGTGCCACCAATGATAGTGCGATAATACAAAGTATCTTTCTCATGTGTGAAAAGAATGTTTTTGAGTTGTTGTTTTGGAATCTAGAAATTTTGTATGTTTTGATGCACAAATTTATAAATAAATTCCCTTTTGTCCAAAATTATGCCAGATTTAGTGTAATAAAAAGGCAAAATAGTATATATGGAACCCATTTATTTTGAGAAAAAAGCTATTTCTCTTATGATTATTCATAATTTTCTGCTCAGTTATATTATACGCTATTCATGTCTGTTATACAAATAATGCATCAACTCTTTTGATTTGACTATTCAAACAAGTTGATGCATGTGATTATTGTTTCAAGAATTTTGCGTTACATTCTTGACTTGATTTCGTTTCCGGCACCTGTACCACGGTACTTGCTCTTGGTTGCGTTGAACTTATATCGTAATGTGAGCGAGATGGTCTGTGGGTCATAGATCGAACGCTCTACGCCATTGATGTGAGTCTGGCTCATGACATAGTTTCCGAGGTCAATGCGAACATTGTGATGAGCCTTTCCGAAGATGTCGTTGACGGCGAGACGCACCGAGAGGGCATCGTTTTCGAGCCATGATTTCTGGATGGCGCACGAGAGATTCCAATAGCAGTTGGTCACTTCGGCATTTCCCCAATGGAAATCCGACAAAAACTCCGAGTTGAGTTCAAACTGCCAAGCCCCGAAGCCGTCGTCGCGTCGTGAAGGCAAGCGCCATGCGTTGTAGGCATTGACGATATACATAGGCTTGTTGTACTTCACCGTACGCTTGCCGCTCGTCTCGCGTGGGTCATCAAGGTCGAAGCTGAGCCACTGCTTCTGCAAGCCCACTGTATAGCTTGGAGTCCAGTGTCCCCAGGTGTTGGTGACATTGACAAAGGTGCCGAGGCTGTGGATAGGCTTGTCGAAATTCACCCAGTCGAACATCACTGTTCCGTCTTCACCATAAGGGTGCGTCCAGTCGTAGATGCCGTTCTGCTGGTTCTGGTAGTTGACCGACATCGAAAGGAAGCGCCAGCGCATGTTGATGGCAGCCTGATTGTTGATTTCGTTCTTCAGCTTCGGATTGCCTGTCGAGAGCGTGTAGCGGTTGTTGTACTCGATGTTGCTTCGCAGTAAGCGATAGTTCGGACGACGGGTCTTGACCGAATATGAGAGCGAAGCCTGCACCTCCTTGATCTGTGTGCCGAAGCTCACGGTAGGGTAGAGGCGGTCTTGTCCACGGTTGATGTTCTGCGATGCGTCAAAGAGATTCTTGAACTCGAAATCGACATGCTCATATCTCAAGCCGAGGTTGAGCATTCCATAGGGAGTCATAGTGCCATATTCGACAAAGACTGCATAGGTGTTCTCGTTGACCTTCGACTTGTCGTCGGCAATCTGCTCCTGGTCGATGGAGTATTCGTTGTCGCGTTTCACTATATCGACTTCCGCACCAGCCTGCAGCTTGCCTCTGCCCAAAGGATAGGAGAAAACCACCTTGGTAGCATAGAGGTCATTGCTTGATTTTCCCCTCGACTCTACCATGCGATTGCCCGTAAGAGCCTTTTCTGTCGTCATGGCATGGTTCTCGTCGTCGGTGTGATAATAATCGGCATTGAGGTTCATCTCCATCTTGCCTATCTGTCCCTGATAGTAGGCGTTGGTTGACCAGCTGTCAACGCCATCCTCCATAGTCAGAGTGTGCGACGAGAGTTGTTCGATCAGAGTGCGCGTACGGCTAAAAATTTCAGCATCCATCTGATAAGAGTTGCGTCCGTGCAGATTGTCATTGCGCTCAACCCTGAATCCTGCCGAATGGTTGTCGGCAATCTGCCAGTCGGCACCGAGGCTGTATTGCAGACCCTTGTAGTGCTGTCCGAGGTCTGACTTGCCAATCTGCTCGATATTAGCCTTGCTGTATGTGTTCTGGCTGAAGTCGGTCTTGTAATGCTCGAGACGGTGGTCGTTCAATGTCACGCTGCCAAACAGTTCTACGCTCTTCTGTCGATAGTTGAGGTTGAGTGTGCCGTTGAGGCGGTTGTCACCGAAGCGCAATCCGTAGTAGTCGTTGGCATCAAGGCTGCCGCCAAGTCCCTTTCCGCGACGTTTCACAGTCTTTATTCTCACCACGGCATTGACCTGTGCGTCATACTGTGCTCCAGGGGTGTTGATCACCTCCACCTCCTTGATTTCCTGACTCGACAGACGCTGGAGTTCGCTGATGTCATTGACCTTCCTTCCATTGATATAATATATAGGAGAGCCCTTTCCAATCACCTCAATACTGCCATTTCGACGCATGAGCCCAGGCACACGTGCAAGAGCATCGGCTGCCGAGCCGGCGTTAGCGAGCGGAGTGCCCACCAGTCGGGTCACGAGCACGTCACCATTCATCTTTGTCTTCTCCACTCTGGTCACCACTTCCACATTGTCGAGAGCCTGAGCCACCTTGGTCATGCTCTGTGTTGTGTCTTTTACTACTTTCAGCTTGCCATCCTGTGCAGTTGCTGTTGCAGCACTCGCAAGCATCATCATTCCAAAAATCAGCTTTTTCATTTTTCTCTTTGTTATTTATTATTGTTAATTTGTTTTCTCTAGCCCATATCGGTTTTGTCTGCTGCAAAGTTATTATACATAACAAAATTATGCAATACTGAGTGACAGACAACCTGCTTTTAGGTGCCGAATACAAGGTTTAGGGATGTTTGGGGCATAATAGTGACGAATAACAATAGAAAATCTTGCAAAACTCAATATGTCTGCTTACCTTTGCGCATCAATTAATGGTCTATGAAGCAAATCCTTTATTCTCCTGTGTATGGCGGCATTGGTTCGTTGATTATCCTTGCCTTGCTCCAGCCTTTCGGCATTGACCAACTCGGATCCCAGCGCATACCATTCATCCTTGGTGAGTGTGCCTGTGTCTTTTTGTGCCTGTTCCTGTCGGAATGTTTTTTCCTATGGGTGTGTCCACGCCTCAGTTCAACAGGCAATGCCAAAAGGAAAGAGTCATCGAGCATCTGGCGTTTAGCCGTAGTTCTCGCGCCTTCTTACGTCATCAATTCGTGTCTCGTGTCTGCATCCTTGCTGTGCTTCTGCGGCTGGTTTTATTTCGACGATATCTTCAATGGTTGGATCGGTCCAGAAGGCTTCACGCTTCGTCCTTATCTCAATATGACTGCCCAGGTGATGTTTGTGGCATTTTTCATCTATATCTGGGCAATCTACAGAGCGAGTAATGGCAAACTCAAGGACGAACTCAGCGAACTACGTGCGCTCAACAAGCTGCTCGAAGAACGTCAGGAGGCGGTGGCAACACAAAACGAAGAACAGCCGGCAGAGTCTCTGCCAGCTGCTATTTGCTGTATCAAGGGTAATTACCACAACGATATTCTCGAGATCGACCCGCAGAACATTGTCTATGTCGAGTCAATGTCCAACTATGCCGACATCTGCTATATGCAGGAAGGCACGATGGAGCATAAGACAATGCGCATCACGCTTAAGCAGCTTCGCGAATCACTTTCGGAAGTCGAATGCCTGATGTCGTGCCACCGAGCCTTCATCGTCAACCTCAATTTCGTGGTCTCAATCTCTCCGCGAGTTTCAGGAGGCTACCAGCTCGATGTCTTTGGTTGCGACAAGCAGATTCCTGTGTCGCGTACATATATCGACGAGATAAAACAGCGAATGAAAAAAGAAGTAAAAAACAATAAATGAGAATAATTATGGCAGAAGAAACCAGCCTTGTGGCAGTTGT
>JAEDEY010000141.1 GCA_016293065.1 Bacteroidales bacterium | reverse complement strand
GGGTGCATCATCTTGCAAGGACCGCACCATGTTGCAAAGAAATCTACCAATGTAAGAGCGTCGCTCTGGATAATGTCGTTAAAGTTCTCCATAGTCGTTTTGTTTTATAGTTTATAATACCGGTTTATAGGCTGGTTCCTGACAATCGTGATGGTCACACGATTCGGCAGAGTCGGCAAGACGTCCTTCGAGGAATGCGTTAAGCACATCCTCAACCATGCCACTGCATCCACGCAGGACGCTGATGCCATGCTGTGAGAGCTTGTTGTATGCGCCCATGCCCATATTGCCTGCGAGCATGACGGTAATGCCCATTTCCTGCATTGTCGAAGCAATATTCGACTTGCAGCCACAGCCTTGCGGAGAGTCGAGTCGCTCGGAAGAGACTACCTGTCGGTTCTCGTCGATTGTAAATACTGTATAATGGTCGCAATGTCCGAAGTGGTCATCGACCATACCTTCACGTGTAGGAACTGCTATCTTTGTCATTTTGTTCATTCTTAGTTGTTCATTAATCTGATATTTAATATCACCCTTCCTCTGCATGGACACGTTATTCTGAATATATTTGTCGGTCACATTCTCCATCTCGCGGAAGTCGGAAGGTAGATAACCCGTGTGGCGTTTGAAGAGCTTGACGAAATATGAAGGATCGTCGTAGCCAAGGTCGATTGCAATCTCCTTGATCATCATATTCGTATAGCGCACCATTCGCTTTGCCTCAAGTATGATTCGGTCGTTGATGAGAGCGAGAGGCGTGCGACCCGAACACTCGTTGACGCTCTTGTGAAGCGTGCGGATTGCCACATTGAGCCGGTCGGCATATTCCTGAACCGTGTGGAGATGGGCATATTCCTTCTCGACCATGCGACGGAAGTGGATGAAGAGCTGGTGCGACGGACGCAGGGTGTCGAGCCTCTCGACCATCTCGTGCTTGCCATATCGCTCGATTTTTGCCATAAAGATGGTGAGCAGCGACTTCAGTATGTCGATATTACCATACTCGCCATAGCGGAGCGACTCTTCTGCCATCTCATCGACCAAAGGCAAGAGCATCTGGGCGGTTGTCTCGTCGATGGTGTAGTAAGGAGAGGAATCATAGGCATGGAAAGCATTGTATTTGAGGAACATCTTGCCGATACCCGTTATTCCTGCCGTATTGTCTTTCATCAAGTCGATACACATCTTGATGGTCACCCCCTTGTAACCCTCCTTGCGGTCGTAGTGATGGATCTGACCAGGAGAAAGGAAGAAGATTGTACCTGGATGCACATCATACTCAAGAAAATCGACCGTATGACGACCTTCACCTTCCTGAAACCAGATAATCTCGTAGAACGAATGTACATGAGCCATACAGTCGTCGATCTCGCTATCAGAAAACTGTTCTGGTATGTGCTCAACCTTGAAGCCGTTGCCTCCAGGAGCATTACATACCATCTGATACATTGTGTGAAGTTTGTCGGTCGTCATATTTGCTGAATTAAAACATTGCAAAGTTATAAAAAAATAATGGTAAATTTAAACACCGTTTACAATATTTATATTCATCGTGCTTAAATTTACCATTATTAACCATTGAAAGTCTTTTGTCTTTCTACTTTATTTCATCTTTAGGAAGAGAATTATGAACAACCTGTGCAAGACAACGTTCATTGAACAAAGTGCGCTCGTGGTCAAAAAACCAGCCCCACTTATTGAAGTATTTACACATATTATAAATATGCACGCACATCAGGCGGAGGCTATGGTAGCTTGACTGACGATGCTGATGGACAATCGAGACATCGGGGACAAACATTGTGCGATGTACGCGATGCATACGTCGGGTGATATCGATATCCTCGGGATAAAGGAAGAAACGCTCATCGAAATACTGAATCGGAGAATCGGCTTTTCGGCAGGCAATCTCTTCGAGAGCAGAACGACGGAAAAACAAGAAACAGCCCATCATATATGGCACATTCATCTCGCTGGAATAGCCCGTGAAAGCGAGCGTGTAGCGTTCACGCTGATGAGCAAACCATGAATGAGGCAAAAAACGCCGGACGAAAAGGTCGAAAGGAGAGGGGAGCAACCGACATACATGCTGAATCGAGCCATCGGGATTGAGGGTGCGCGGAATACATTGACCAACATCAGGATGGCTCTCCATATAGTCGAACAGAAATTCAATAGTTCCTGGTTCGAAAGTCACATCGCTATTGATGACCAGATGATATTTCGACGAACTCTGACGAATAGCTTTGTTATGTCCTGCTCCATAGCCAACATTATCGACACTATTATCTACGACTATAATCGACGAGACGAGAGACGACTGCCGCAGACAAGAGATGCAGCGGTCGAGTTCGCTCTGAGGCGTATGGTATGTGACAATAGAAACCGAAATCATAACTGAGAAGTAAGTGCTCGCCAGAGGTTATCGTCGGGCACAGGAGCCTCGATAAAAGTATCAACCTTAGAAACAGGATGTACAAAATTGACTTTGCGCGAATGGAGAGAGATTCCGCCATCGGGATTACTGCGAGGGAATCCATACTTCAGGTCTCCCTTGATGGGCAAACCGATATGAGAAAGCTGACAGCGTATCTGATGATGACGACCCGTGAAAAGCTGCACCTCGAGGAGAGCATAGCGGTCGGTGGAGGCAATGACCCTGTAATGCAGACGCGCCTCTTTTGAATTAGGCACCTCACGATCGAAAGCCACCGAGCGGTTCTGCTTCTCATTACGCACGAGCCAGTGAATCAGATCGGCTTCTTTCTCGGGTAATGGTCTTTTGTTTTTCGACCCTGTCACTTGTCTATCAGCATCGATCCATACATTTTGCACGATACACCAATAGGTCTTATGGACCTTACCTTCGGCAAACATTCGATTGATTCGCTCAAGAGCCTTGCTCGTCTTGGCAAAGATCACAACACCAGTAGTCGGTCGGTCCAGACGATGAGTAACCCCAAGAAATACATTGCCTGGCTTCTGATCTCGCTCCTTTATCAAGCGTTTCAGCGTTTCACCCAGAGATTCGTCGCCAGTCTTGTCGCCCTGCACTATCTCGTGACAAGTCTTGCTGACCACAATCAAGTGATTGTCTTCATATATTATCTGCATTTTCTTTAGATTTTTTGGCAAAAGTACACTTTTTTTTGCTTTTTCGGCCAAATAACAGGACAAAATTTATCAAAGTGTCAGTTATTTTATGTTTTACAGCATAAATCGGGCAAAATTAACATCATCTTTACATTTTCTTAATTAACTTTGCGTTCGAAAACAAGACGAGGAAGAATCTCATGTCAAAATCTCATTATAATAACAATAACAAATTTTCTAATTAACAGATTTTATTATTATGTCTATCGTTCAATTGCTCAAGAAAGGGACAAAGTCACTCGCACTTGCGCTTGTGATGTTCCTTGTAAATTGCACTATGGCATTTGCCCAGAACACAGTGACAGGTACTGTGATCGATGATTTAGGCGAACCTGTTATGGGTGCAAGTGTCGTTCAGAAAGGCACTACCAACGGTTGTACTACCGATCTTGATGGAAACTTCTCGTTGAATGTTCCCAAGGGTAGCACACTCGTTGTTTCTTTTGTAGGTTATGTAACACAGGAGGTGAAAGTAAACAGCAGCAAGCTCGACATCACCCTGTCGGAAGACAGTCAGCTCCTCGGCGAGACAGTCGTTATTGGTTACGGTACAATGGCTCGTAAGGATGTGACATCGTCAATCACTACAGTCAAGGCAAAGGACCTCAACCAGGGCGTATTCACCGATGCTGGTTCGATGCTTCAGGGTAAGGTTGCAGGTCTTGTTGTTACCACAACAGGCGACCCTAACGGCAGTCCAAGCATGACTCTCCGTGGTGCTTCTTCTCTCCGTGGCGGTGCTGCAATGTCACCTTACTATGTAATCGATGGTATCCCAGGCGTTGACATCTCGATGGTTGCACCAGACGATATCGAGTCGATCGACGTGCTCCGCGACGCAACAGCAACTGCCATCTACGGTTCGAAGGCTGCCAATGGTGTGATCATCGTCACAACCAAGAAGGGCAAGAAGAATCAGGAGCGTGTCAATGTGACTTACTCTGGATATGTCGCTTTCGACGCAGCCCTCAACACCCTCGACATGGCATCAGCACAGGACATCCGCGACTATGTCAAGAAGAACAACCTCAACTATATGTA
>JAEDEY010000140.1 GCA_016293065.1 Bacteroidales bacterium | reverse complement strand
TGGGCAACTCGCTATTTCGTTGAGTACAATGGTGCTTACAACGGATCTCAGAAGTTCTCTGATGACAATCGTTTCGCCTTCTTCCAGTCAGGAGCCCTCGGATGGATGATCTCTGAGGAGAAGTTCATGAAGTGGCTCAAGCAGAAGCGCATCCTTGATATGATGAAGGTCCGTGTTTCTTATGGTGAGATTGGTGACGACAGTGGCGCAGGTAGCTATCTCTATATGGATCAGTGGGCATACGGCGGAACTTCTTCTCTCGACGTTACTCAGGGACAGAGCCCTTACCAGTGGTACTATCAGTCGGCAGTAGGTAATCCTAACGTACATTGGGAGGTTGTTCGCAAGACCAACGTCGGTGTCGATTACTCATTCCTCGATGGTCTTATTGCAGGTACTCTCGAGTTCTTCAAGGACAAGCGTTCTGACATCCTCGTTAACGGTAACCAGCGTGCCGTGCCTTCATTCCTCGGTATCACTCCTTCTACTATCAACAAGGGTAAGGTAACAACCAAGGGTTATGAGCTCGAGCTTCGCGTCAATAAGGTGCTCCCTAACAAGATGCGTGTCTGGGGTAACTTCAATATGACTCATGCCGAGAGCAAGATTCTTGTCAAGGACGATGCTCCATTGCTCCCAGCCTATCGCAAGGAAGCTGGTTATGCCATCGGTCAGACTCACTCTTACATCGACAAGGGCGTAATCCAGAACCAGGATCAGCTTTATGGTTCGCCAAAGCATGACAAGAACGACAACCAGAAGCTCGTCGGCGACTACTATATCGTCGATTTCAATGGCGATGGTGTAGTTGATGTCAACGATCAGGCTCCATACGGCTATCAGGATGGTATTCCTCAGAATACTTACAATGCCATCATCGGATGGGAATGGAAGGGCTGGTCAGTAAGCACCCAGTTCTACGGTGTAACCAACGTTACACGTAATGTGACAATGACCTCTCTCTCTGATCCAAACCAGGCTAATGTCTATGATCAGGGTACATGGTGGGCGCAGAACCACAATTCATACGACATCGTGACTCCACGTCTTCTCTCTACTCCTTCTTACTACAACGGTACTCAGTTCCTTTACGATGGTAGCTATATCCGTCTTAAGAATGCCGAGATTGCCTATACGTTCAAGAATGAGTTGACTAAGAAGATTGGTGTTTCAAACGTCAAGCTCTATGTCAGCGGTAACAACCTCTGGGTATGGAGCAAGATGCCTGACGACCGCGAGTCAAACTTCTCTTCTCGTGGTGGTGCAGTAGGTGCTTACCCAACAATGAGACGTATCAATTTCGGTCTTAAGTTCAGTCTCTAATACATTATACATTATATAGTATGAAAAAATCAATCTTAAGATATCTCACTGTCGGCGCAGTCATTGCCCTTTCGGCAACTTCTTGTACCGACTACCTGGAGAAGGAGGAGGATTCTATCATCAGCTCAAGCGAAGCTTTCAAGAACTTCACCAACTTCCAGGGATTTGTTGAGCAGATGTACAATGCCATTCCTAACAAGGAGAGTAACATGTGGTGCTGTACATTCAACTGGGGTGACGACGAGATCATGAACACCGGTCTTGGTGACTCTCACGTTACTGCACAGTTCGATCTTGGCAACTACCGTAACTGGTATGAGAACAACCAGAGTTTCCTTCATGCAAACTCTCCTTCGCTGACAAGTACCGACAAGTATAACCACTCAATCGAGAGCGGCTGGGAATGTATCCGCAAGGCTAACTTGGGTCTTGCCAATCTGGATCAGATTTCGGCTACTACCGACCAGAAGAATGCTATCGAAGGTCAGCTCTATTTCTTCCGTGCATGGTGGCACGAGGAACAGATGATATGGTTCGGCGGTCTGCCTTATATCGACAGTGAGCTCGATGTAAACGGCGATCTCTTCTTGCCACGTCTCTCGTTTACAGAGTGTGCCGACAAGGCTTACGACGATTTTATGAAGGCTGCTGCAAAGCTTCCTTCTGACTGGGATCGTAACTCTGCTGGTAAAGACACCAAGGGTCACAACGACCTTCGTGTTACCAAGGCTGTTGCCTATGCATACGCTGGTAAGGTGATGCTATGGGCTGCCAGCCCTCTCAACAACGTTGGTGCTGAGCTCGGTGGTAAGAACACTTACAACTACAACAAGGAGCGTGCTGCCAAGGCTGCTGAGGCTCTTGCCAAGGCTATCGACGAGATCGAGAGCGGACGTTCACCATACGCCCTTGCCGAGTACAACTATGCTGAGATCACTGATTATGAGAAGGAACGTGGTATCTATGACCATGTGTCTGCCAAGGGTAGCAATAGCAACTACTCTGATATCTTCCGCACTACAGGTCAGAGCTGGAGAATGCCAGGTTCAACAGAGGCTATGATGCGTGGCCCTATGCCTGATGTCAATGGTTCTAACTGGAACTTCGCAAAGCTTTGGGGTACAAAGAAGAACAATATTGTTGAGCACGATGCTGTAATTCACAACCCAACAGCCAACTATATCAACTATGCATATGGTATGGCAAATGGTGAGCCTGCATATATCATTGAGAATGGCGAGCTTGTAATCAACCCAGCTTCAGGCTTTGACCCTTCACACCCATTCAAGGATCGTGACCCTCGCTTCTATCACGATATTGTATTCGATGGCTTCCGCTATATCAATACTACACCAGACAAGGGCGATATGGACTTCCAGTACTGTCAGCTCTATACAGGCGGTAATATCCGTGACGACCAGCAGGCTTCACGCACTGGCTACTACTGCCAGAAGCTCGTTCCTCACCAGTGTAACAAGTATGATGGTATGTACAACTGGGGTGGTGCTCTTCAGACCTATCTCCCATATATGCGCGTAGCCGACGTTTATCTGATGTATGCTGAGGCTTGTGCTGCTGCTGGTGGTGCTACTTATGCTGCTCCTGGCTGCAAGCTCACTTCTGTCGATGCTATCAACGTGCTCCGCGACCGTGTAGGCGCTGGTCATGTTGCAGATGCATACCTCAGTGGCAACAAGTATATGGATGAGGTTCGCCGTGAGCGCGCTTGCGAGCTTGCATACGAGGGCTTCCGCTGGAACGACCTTCAGCGTTGGCTGCTCCTCACCGAGAAGCCTTATACAATCAAGACTTCTGCCGAGTTCTCTCGCGTAGGCAATTATGATTTCGTCAAGAACGATCCTCGCGATGCACAGGTTTCAGGTTGGTCAGAAAAGGTAATCGTGGAGCGTAAGTTCCAGGTTAAGCACTATCTGCTTCCATTCAAGCAGGCAGATGTCAACCTCTATCAGGAATTCAACCAGAACCCAGGATGGTAATAAGCAGAGCTAATAACTATTTTCAATGAAAAATATGAAATCAACATATAAACCAATTCTGACAGCTGCATTGGCGTTTGTCTCTGCCTTCCCTGTGATGGCTCAGACAGATGGCGAGGATGAGGCAAACCAGCAGGCGCAGGTTAATGCCGCATTCCGACAGATTGCAGCCGACGACCTCATGGGTGGCTATTCAACAGTCGATGTTGAGGAACTCATGAAGAAGAACAACATCACTTACTCCCTCGACAACATGCAGGGTTATGTAGGTGGTTGGAACGGCAATGGTATGTGGGGTATTTCCGACGATATTCTCTATCTCATCGATGGTGTGCCTCGCGACCGTAATAATGTGAAGCCTGACGAAATCAAGGACATTACCTTCATGAAGGGTGCTCAGGCTGTAATCCTCTATGGTAGCCGTGCTGCCAAGGGTGCTGTGCTCATCACTACAAAACGTGGCAAGCAGGAAGACCTAAGCATCAAGGTGAAGGCAAATACAGGTATGCATGTGGCAAAGGTTTATCCTGAGTATCTGCATTCTGCCGAGTATGCTACTCTCTATAACGAGGCTCTTGCCAACGACGGTCTTGCTCCTAAGTATTCTCAGGCTGATATCTACAACTATGCATCAAAGCAGAATCCTTACCGCTATGCAGATGTGGATTTCTACTCTTCTGACTATATCAAGAAGGCTTATAACCGTACAGATGTAGTTGCTGAAATCACTGGTGGTAACAAGCTTGCTAAGTTCTACAGCAATGTAAGCTACTATCGTGTAGGCGACTATATGGACTTCGGTACTGCAAAGAACAACTACACCGATCGTTTTGATGTGCGTGGTAATGTCGATCTCGCTCTCAGCGACTATGTGAGCGGTTTCGTTAATGCTACTGCTACCTACTACAACTCTAAGTCTCCAGTAGGCAAGAACTATTGGGAGGAAGCAACTACCTTCCGTCC
>JAEDEY010000139.1 GCA_016293065.1 Bacteroidales bacterium | reverse complement strand
GTGCCAGTGGCTCAGAGCACCAACGACATCGATTGGAAGAAACTTACTTGGAAGCATTATAAGGCAGATGCACGTTCGACAACAGGTTTGCTCTGCTTGCCAAGCGACAACAAACTGCAGACCAAGAAGTTCTAAGTTGTGAGAGTTTGACCTCTATTTTTGTCATATTAGAGTAAAAAAATAGCTACTTTCACTCAAAATTGACATTGTTTATCAATAAACGGGCGCAAAATAATACTGCACATTGGAAAAAGTATTATATTTGCGCCCGTTTATCGCCTTAAGAGTCACCGTTGTGTGGTGATGAAGACGAAGGCTTAAACACAATAGTCGAATAATAAATTGAAATTTGTAATTCAATGATCAAAATTACTTTTCCTGACAAGACTGTCAAGGAGTTTGAAGATGGCGTAACGCCTCTTCAGGTGGCTGAAGGTATCAGCCAGCGTTTCGCACAGGATGTGCTCGTAGCAAAGGTAGGTGAAGATATGTGGGACATGACCCGCCCTATCACAGCCGACTCTACAATCCAGTTCTATAAGTGGGACAGCCCAGAGGGTAAGCATGCTTTCTGGCACTCTTCGGCTCACCTTCTCGCCGAGGCTCTCCAGGAACTCTATCCTGGCATCCAGTTCGGTATCGGTCCTGCTATCGAGAATGGCTTCTACTATGATGTCGTTCCTGCCAATGGCGAAAACATCAAGGAAAGCGACTTCGCCAAGATTGAGGCAAAGATGATTGAGCTTGCTCGCAAGAAGGAAGCCATCGTACGCAGTGATATCTCGAAGGATCAGGCTCTTTCTGATTTTGGTGCCAAGGGACAGACATTCAAGTGTGAACTCATCAGCGAACTTGAAGACGGCAAGATTTCTACATATACTCAGGGTGCATTCACCGACCTTTGCCGTGGTCCACACCTTGCATCAACTGCTCCTATCAAGGCTTGCAAGATCCTCAGTGTAGCAGGTGCTTTCTGGCGTGGCAACGACAAGAACCCTCAGATGAACCGTGTCTATGGTATTGCATTCCCTAAGCAGAAGGATCTTGACGAGTATCTTGCACTCATCGAGGAGGCAAAGAAGCGCGACCACCGTAAGATCGGCCGAGAGATGGAGCTCTTCGCATTCTCTCAGAACGTAGGTGCAGGTCTGCCTTTGTGGTTGCCAAAGGGAACTGCTCTCCGCAACCGTCTTCAGGACTACCTCACCAAGATTCAGAAACGCTATGGTTACCTTCAGGTAATCACTCCAAATATCGGTAACAAGAACCTCTACGTTACTTCTGGCCACTGGGCAAAGTATGGCAAGGATTCTTTCCAGCCAATCTCTACTCCAGACCCTGACGAGCTCTATATGCTCAAGCCGATGAACTGTCCTCACCACTGCGAGATTTACAAGACATCTCCTCGTTCATACAAGGATCTGCCTTTGCGTCTTGCTGAGTTCGGTACAGTCTATCGTTATGAGCAGACAGGTGAGCTTCACGGCTTGACACGTGTGCGCTGCTTCACTCAGGACGATGCTCACCTCTATTGCCGCCCCGACCAGGTAAAGGATGAGTTCCTCAAGATCATCGACATCATCATGATCATCTTCAAGGCACTCGACTTCCACCAGTTTGAGGCTCAGATCTCATTGCGCGACAAGGTGAACCGCGAGAAGTACATCGGTTCGGAGGAGAACTGGGAGAAGGCAGAGCAGGCCATCATCGACGCTTGCGAGGAGAAGGGACTTCCTGCACGCGTAGAGTATGGCGAGGCAGCATTCTATGGTCCAAAGCTCGACTTCATGGTCAAGGATGCCATCGGTCGCCGTTGGCAGCTCGGCACTATTCAGGTCGATTACAACCTCCCAGAGCGCTTCCAGCTTGAATATACTGGTGCCGACAACCAGAAGCACCGTCCTGTCATGATCCACCGTGCGCCATTCGGCTCAATGGAGCGCTTCGTAGCAGTGTTGCTCGAGAATACAGCCGGCAAGCTCCCTCTGTGGCTTGCTCCTGATCAGGTAGCGATCCTCCCAATCTCTGAGCGTTTCAATGAATATGCAGAGGAGGTTAAGCAGATCCTCGAGCGTCAGGATGTACGTGCATACGTTGATGACCGCAATGAGAAGGTTGGTCGCAAGATCCGCGACAACGAACTCAAGAAAGTTCCTTACATGCTCATCGTGGGCGAGAAGGAGCAGGCAGAGCGAAAGGTCAGCGTGCGCAAGCAGGGTGCAGGCGATGGCGGACAGGTCACTATCGACGATTTTGCATCAGCAATAGTTGCCGAAGTTAACAGCCAGATTGAGCACTCAAGCTATTGATTTGACTTATTTAGGTTGCAAAGTAACATGTTATGGCATAAGAAAAAAGGTTATTTGCGAGAAAAAATCGTAAAAAACACATTATTTCATAAATAAATGTTAACTTTGCGACCGATTTGAAATTCAATCTTTACACTATTTAATGGCATTTACACCAAAAGGAAACGGCTTCAATAAGCCGAAACCAACCCCAGCCAATACGGCTAACAGACCGCAGAGACCTGCAGGTAACGACCAAAACAAGGAAGAACATCGCATCAACGAGCGTATTCGTGGCGTGAAGGAAGTTCGTCTTGTGGGCGACAATGTCGAGATGGGTATCTATTCTATTCAGGATGCCATGCGCATTGCTGAAGAGCAAGAGCTCGATCTTGTTGAAATTTCTCCGACAGCTGTACCTCCTGTATGCAAGGTAATGGACTATCAGAAGTTCTGTTACATGCAGAAGAAGAAAGCTAAGGAAGCAAAGGCCAAGGCTGCAAAGGTGGTAATCAAGGAAATACGCTTCGGTCCTCAGACCGATGACCATGACTATGAGTTCAAGCTCCGTCATGCCAAGGAGTTCCTTCAGGAAGGTTCAAAAGTCAAGGCGTATGTCTTCTTCAAGGGTCGTTCAATTCTTTTCAAAGAACAGGGAGAGGTTCTGCTTCTTCGTTTTGCCAACGATCTTGAGGGTCTTGCCAAAGTTGATAGTATGCCAGTGCTCGAAGGCAAGCGCATGATTCTCATGCTCAGCCCAAAGCCAGCAAGTGCAAAGAAAGCTGCTCCAAAACCTGCAGAAGGTGAGGAGAAGTAATATTATAAACAAATAACAATTTACTAACAACAAAATGCCTAAAGTTAAGACTAACTCCGGTGCTAAGAAGCGCTTTGCGCTCACCGGATCAGGACAGATTAAGAGAAAGCATGCTTACAAGAGTCACATCTTGACAAAGAAGACCAAGAAGCAGAAGCGTAATCTCACCAAGTTCAGTATCCTCGATACTGCTAACCAGAAGAACGTTCGCGAGCTCCTTTGCCTCCGTTAAATTTCTTTCATCTTAATCAGTATTAACAGAACAACCGCAACTAAGTGTGACGAAAGTCACCGCGGCGTTTAAAACAATTTTATAACTATGCCAAGATCGGTAAATCACGTAGCGTCACGTGCAAGACGCAAGAAAATCCTCCGACTTACAAGAGGTTACATCGGCGCACGCAAGAATGTATGGACTGTAGCTAAGAACACCTGGGAGAAGGGTCTTACTTACGCATTCCGTGATCGTCGTAACAACAAGCGCAACTTCCGCGCTCTCTGGATCCAGCGTATCAACGCAGCCGCTCGCCTCGAGGGCCTCAGCTACTCTAAGCTCATGGGTCTCCTCCACGCTAACGGTATCGACATCAACCGTAAGGTTCTCGCAGACCTCGGTATGAATCACCCAGAGGCATTCAAGGCAATTTGCGACAAAGTAAAGAATGCTTAAGGCAAACATAGAGCGGTGCAATAGCATCGCTCTTTTGTTTATTTGACAACTATACAAAGCAAAAGAACTACTCTATTTTGTTAACGTTAACATTTCACACATCGTTATAGTTAATTTTGTTACTTTTCAGTTACGGTATATTAAATAATTAATATAAAATCGTTAACTTTGCAGCGAAAAATAAAGGTATATGTTAACTTTTCAGGTAATTGAAAGATTGGTTGTCCTAATTAATTCTGCAAAACAAAGTGAATAATCAATATTTAATTTCATTAACCCAAAATTCAATTAAAATGAAGAAATCATTACTGACCTTAGTAATGGCGTTCGTTGCCAGTGTTATGGCTATGGCACAGGTGACCACTTCATCTCTCTCTGGTATCGTCACCGACGATATGGGCGAGGTGGTTGGTGCAACTGTTCAGGCTATCCACACTCCTTCAGGTACTCACTATGGTACTATTACCAATGAAAAGGGTGCCTTCGCTATTCGCGGTATGCGTGTCGGCGGTCCTTACGAGATCATCGTATCTTA
>JAEDEY010000138.1 GCA_016293065.1 Bacteroidales bacterium | reverse complement strand
CAGACAGTCGATGTGCTGAACAAAGGAGGAGTCATCCTCTACCCTACCGACACGGTGTGGGGCATCGGATGCGACGCTACCAACAGCGAGGCTGTCAAACGAATATATGAGATAAAGCGCCGCGAAGACTCAAAGGCAATGCTTTGCCTGACAGAGGCAATCGGCCGCATTGACTGGTATTTCGACCGAGTGCCCGACATCGCATGGGATTTATGGGAGGTGGCAGACAAGCCTCTCACACTCATCTTGCCTCGAGCGCGTAACGTGGCAAAAGAACTGATTGCTGACGATGGCACAATGGGCATTCGCATTACCAAAGAGAAGGTTTCGAGTGCAATATGCGCCCGTCTGAAGCATCCGCTCGTTTCGACAAGTGCCAACATCAGCGGACAACCAACTGCACATTGCTTCGCCGACATTAGCGACGAAATCAAGCAGGCTGTCGATTACATAGTGCCTCTCAGACAAGACGAAACAGAAAACCCTCAGCCTTCGGGCATCATCAAGTTAGGCGACGGAGGTCTGTTCAAGGTTATCAGATAAGATAACTATAAAAAAGTGAAGATAAAGTGAAACGACTATTCGATATTGTCTTTTCAGTTTTCTGTCTCATTGTGCTGAGTCCGGCATTGCTTATCATTGCAATCCTGATTAAGCTCGATTCAGACGGACCTGTTCTATACCGACAGGAGCGACTTGGATTATATGCGTGTCCTTATACTATCCTGAAGTTCAGGACTATGTACAATGATGCGGAGTCCGACGTGCCTCAGCTTTCTGCCAAAGGCGACAAGCGTGTGACTCGACTCGGCTATATATTGCGCAAATTCCGACTCGACGAACTGCCTCAGCTCTGGAATATCCTTGTCGGAGAAATGAGCTTCGTAGGTCCACGTCCCGAGCGCAAATACTATGTCGATCAGATTGTCAGAATGGCGCCTCAGTACATGAAGCTCTATTTAGTCAAGCCAGGACTCAGTTCTTGGGGAATGGTGAAATTCGGCTATGCAAGCAATCTGTCGCAGATGATCGAACGAATGAAATACGATCTTCTCTATGTTGAGAAGAAGTCCATGATGTTAGACTTCAAGATAATGGCTCTTACTATCAAGACCGTGCTGACAGGAAAAGGAATTTGATACATGAACAAAAGCAAAAAGATATTTAACCAAATTCTCTCGTGGAGGGAAAAGTACCTGAGCGAACAGCAATTCGTGATCGTATTGGCATTGATCACGGGACTGCTTGGCGCGACGGCTGCACTCGTCCTCAAATTCCTGATCCACGAAATCCAGCATTGGCTCACCTATTCATTTACCGAGGGGGCCAACTACCTCTATCTGCTATGGCCTGCCATTGGCATCTTTATAGCCGGATGCTATGTTCGTTACCTTCTGCGCGACGACATCGGACACGGAGTGACCAAGATTCTTGCTGCCATCTCCCAGCGCAAGAGCATTATCAAGCCTCACAATATGTATTCGTCGGTGCTTGCATCGAGCGTTACCATCGGCTTTGGTGGTTCGGTCGGCGCCGAGGCACCTATCGTGCTCACAGGCTCTGCCATCGGCAGTAACCTCGGACGCACCTTCCGTCTCGACCAGCACACCATGATGATCCTTCTGGGATGTGGTGCCACGGCTGGTATTGCCGGCATCTTCAAGGCTCCTATCGCTGGACTCCTGTTCACGGTCGAAGTACTGATGCTCGACCTCACGGCTTCGTCAATCATGCCACTCCTCATCAGTGCCGTCACAGCAGCGAGCGTGGCTTATGCAGTCGAGGGCAGCAAGGCTTTGTTCTATTTCACCGAAACGATGGACTTCACCGTCGAGCGCATACCTTATGTACTTCTGCTTGGTGTGTTCTGCGGCTTTGCATCGCTATATTTCACCCGATGTACGTTCTGGGCAGAAGACCAGTTCAAGAAAATCCTCAACCCATGGAAGAAATGGATCATAGGAAGCCTCTTCCTCAGTTGCGCCATCTTCCTTCTCCCTCCTCTTTATGGCGAAGGCTATGAGGCAATTCAGAACATTTACAATGGTACATACCACGATATTGCTGAAAAGTCGTTATTCTACAACCTCATCTCGACTGGTGAAGATGGGTCGATGCATGGTCGCAGCTTTCTCGTCTTTTGCCTATTCATACTGCTTATCATGGCCAGTAAGGCCTTTGCCACAGCTGCTACCAATGGCGGTGGAGGCTGCGGTGGAACGTTTGCTCCATCGCTCTTCCTCGGCAATTTCGCCGGACTCTTCTTTGCCATCGTGCTCAACCACTTTGGCTATTTCACTTTCCTTCCAGAGATGAACTTTGCCGTGATGGGCATGGCTGCCGTAATGAGTGGCGTTATGCATGCTCCTCTTATGGGAGTTTTCCTCAGTGCCGAGCTCACAGGTCGCTTTGATCTTTTCCTCCCTCTGCTCATTGCATCTGCTATCAGCTACGGAACCATACGCATATTCGAACCATATAGCATCTACACCCGACGTCTCGCGCTCAAGGGTCAGCTCATCACCCACCACAAGGACAAGGCTGTGCTCACTCTGCTCAACCTCGACGAAGTGACTCTGACCGACTACGAGATACTGCGTCCCGAATGGAGCCTCGGACAACTGGTCAATGTCATTGCCAAGTCTCAGCACAACACCTTCCCCGTCTGCGACTACGATGGACGCTTCCTCGGCATCATCACGATCAATGATGTGCGCAACATCATGTTCCAGCCTCGACTCTACCAGCGCATGACAGTAGAAGAAATCATGATTGGTCCGCCTGCCAAGCTCACGCCGACTATGAACATGGCTGAGGTGATGAATCAGTTCGATAATACCAATGCTGTCACCCTACCTCTTATCGACCAGAGCGGCAAGTACCTTGGTATGCTGTCGAAACAACAGATTTTCTCGACCTATCGCAAGGTTCTGCAGTCATTCTCCGACGATTGATTTATATTATCAAGGCTTTGATTGATTTTTTCTTCCCGTTTTGAGGTGGATTTGAAAAAAATGAATATTTTTGCGATGTCAAAGTTATAATTATCAACCATAAAACTATCGAAAAAATGAAGAAAGTAATTACAGTTCTCTTGTTTATGATCTTGGGAATGGGTTCAATGAGCGCTCAGCTCCTTGGCGGTCAATACATACCACATCGACTCGATGACTACGACCTTTATTATGGCTTCCGCATCGGTTACAATGCCTCGACAATCCGCTTCTCTACTGATGCTATCAGCAACGAAGGTCTTTCGGGCATGAATCTCGGCTTTATCGCAGGTTTCCCTCTCGGCAATTCGTCGGCTATCTTTGAGCCTGGTATTTTCTACACTGTGAAGGGTGGTAAGCTCAAAGACAAGAGTGTCAAGAGTGAGGTGCGTATGCACGAATTTGAGATTCCTATCGTAATCAAGTACGACCTCACCTTGCCAACTATGACCGATATGTCGGTTCAGCCTTTCTTCGGCGGTTTCTTCGGATTCGGTCTTGGCGGTGAACTGAAATATGACAATATGGGAGATCGTCACAAGCTCAAGACATTCTCCGACCGATACAAGCGCTTCGATGCAGGTCTGCGCATGGGTTGTGGTCTTAATATCGAGTTCTTCTACGTCGAACTGGCTTATGACCTCGGACTCGCCAACCTCGGCAACGACTCAAAAGCCTTCACCGATGTCTATCCAAGCTATAGCGACTGGGATGACCATGCCCGCACAAGCAACTTCAGCATCAACTTCGGTGTGAATTTTTAATATTACAATAACTACCAACAAAAATATAATCAACAACTATGAAACGTTTATTTATGTCAGTCCTGCTGACTATTATGTGTTCTTTCTTTGCATTCGCTGGAGGTGTCAAATATCTTAGTGGAAACAAGAAACTGTTCAAGAATGCTGAAGGCGGCATGTTGCTCGAAATATCCTTTGAGGGAGCTACCTACGACTATTCTTGTCCTTTAGAAGAGCGATGGTCCGACATCGATCTTTATACCTTAAAGGCACGAGATGGCTTTATTCAAGACTTTCGCGAGAATTTCAGCAAGGTATATATTACTGATAATGCAAGCGAAGCTAAGTACCGCATTTCCATCAAGATTGATAACGTAGATATGTATGCAAAGGTAATGTCCTGGGTACCTGGCCCTGCTATCAAAGTGTGGGGTACCCTTGTTATCTCAGATGCTGCATCAGGAGAAGAACTTCTCAAGCTCTCACTCAAGGAACTCTGCGGTGGTGCAAGTCCAAGCCAGCATGAGGCAATGAGCGACACCTTTGAACTGCTTGCCGACGAACTGAAAAAATTCAAGTGATG
>JAEDEY010000137.1 GCA_016293065.1 Bacteroidales bacterium | reverse complement strand
ACCGATGTATTGTCATCGACCACAAGTATTGTTCCGTAGTTCGCCATAATGTTTTTTTTGCAAAAGTAATAGATTATTTGTAAAATGCACATTATTACGCTCAAAAAATGACATAATCCGGTGATCTTGATTGAAGATTGTATTATTTTAATACAGAAAAGTGTATTGTTTTAATACAATCGTACTTTTGTCGTTCTTCTTTTCATTGCTTATTGCCATTCATTATCTATCTTTGCCCCAGAAAACTAAATTTATTGCAAAATGATCAAGACTGAAAATCTCACGAAAGTATTCCGCACATCGAGTGTGGAGACTACAGCATTGAACGGTGTGAACCTCGAAGTGAAGGAAGGCGAGTTTGTGGCTATCATGGGACCTTCGGGATGCGGCAAGTCAACGCTACTGAGCATCCTCGGATTGCTCGACACTCCCAACGGTGGCAATTATTTTCTGGATGGCATTGAGGTAGCTCATCTGAAGGAGAATGAACGCACCCGATTCCGCAAGGGTCGCATCGGCTTCGTGTTCCAAAGTTTCAACCTCATCGATGAACTGACCGTAGAGGAGAACATCGACCTGCAGCTGAAGTATCTCAACGTGCCAAAGTCCGAACGAAAGGAGCGCGTGCTCGACATCCTGCGCAAGGTCAGTCTCTCGCATCGCGCCACTCATTATCCACAGCAGCTATCGGGTGGTCAGCAACAGCGTGTCGCCATTGCTCGCGCCATCGTGGGCAAGCCAAAGATTATCTTTGCCGACGAGCCTACGGGTAACCTCGACTCAAAGAACGGCCTTGAAGTGATGGATCTGCTCACTCAGCTCAATGCCGAGGGCACAACGATAGTGATGGTAACCCACAGCCAGCACGATGCTTCACGCGCACACCGCATCATCAATATGTTCGATGGCGAGATTGTCGAAAGCTCAGTATTATGATTTTTTTGTTAGAATAATATCAGTTGTTTATGAAACTATTTGCAAAAGGGCAAGGCTCCTTCATAAAGATATTGTCACTGGCAGCAGGACTAACCATCGGACTTGCTCTGATTGCCAAGGTCCTGCTGGAGTACAACTTCGATGCATGCATCAAGGAAAAGGAGAATGTATATACACTACATGAGTGCTTCCAGCGAGAAGGAGAAGAGCCAAATGTATATGGCGCGACTCCTGGAGGCATTGTTCCAAAGATGCGCGAATACATCCCTGAGATAGTGTCAGGCACTCGCTACACCGGACAGTTCGACAACGAGACACTTGTGCTGGAGGACGAGCGAAAAGTTGTCTCTGAATTTGCCATCGTGACCGACACCTGCTTCTTCGACATCTTCAACAGTGCTGTGCTTTCGGGCAGTCCGAGAACCATCCTCGCCACTCCGGGACAATGCATGATTAGCAAGAGCCTGTCCGAGACTCTGGGCGAAGACGCTGTAGGCAAGACCTTCGTCTTTCAGTCACATCCCGACAAGCAGATGACGATAGGCGGTGTGTTCGATGATTTCGACGAGAACACCACGATGGCTAAGCTCGATGTCATCATATCCTTGCCTTCGCTTGGCTTTTTCAGCTGGGACGGCACTGCCAATCTCATCGGCAACGACCGTTACCATTCTTACGTGCGCCTACGTGCTGATGCCGACATGCAGAAGGTAAAGGAAGAGTTGAACAAGATGATGGAGGAATGTATTCCTTTGGATGATCTGAGGGCTTCAGGCTATCCGTCATTCGACTATAAGCTCGTGCCAGTAGTAGGTGCGCACCTTCAGGACACAGGCGTCAAAGCCACCTGCATCATTCTTCTGGTCGTGGCTCTCGTGATGCTCTTTACTGCCGTGATGAACTATATACTGGTGGTGATCAGTTCGCTCGTGAGCCGTGCCCGTCAGATGGCTGTGCGCCGCAGCATAGGTGCTCCAGCCAGTGAGTTCTATGTCAATACGATAGGCGAAGCAGCCGCTCATCTTGCAATTGCCCTGTTGCTAATGGCTCTTGTCCTCTTCATTGGTCAGAACGAGATAAAAGACCTGCTCGGAGTGTCGTTAGGCACACTGTTCTCTGAGCAGACCACACTCGTCATTATCGCCGTTTGTCTCATCGTGCTTCTGACCTGCGGCTTGCTGCCTGCCTACGTCTATTCGCACATCCCATTGGTCTATGCCTATCGCAAGTTCAGCGAAAACCGCAAGGTGTGGAAGCTCTCGCTCCTTGCCTTCCAGCTGGTGCTCAGTGCCATGCTGCTCAGCATTCTCGTGGTCGTGTCGCGCCAATATGACTATCTGTTGAACAAAGACCTCGGCTATGACTACAAGGATGTTGCCTATATCAGAATCAATTTTCAGAGCGACGAACCATACTCCCTTGCCCGCGAAATAGAGAAACTGCCTTGTGTCGAGAGTGCCACATGTGCCTACTCTCTGTTCTGCTCGCGTCAGAGTGGCGACAATGCCAGGATTCCCGACAATCCACGCGACCTCTTCAACTGTGCCAATCTTTTCTTTGCCGGTTCATCGCTGGTTGAAACCATGGGACTGGAGCTGGTGGAAGGTGAAGGTTTCTCAACATTGAACCATTCAGGCTGGAAAGAGGAATTGCTTGTCGATGAGAAATTTGCTCAAAAAATAAAGGAAGTAGCTGGGTGGGACGATGTCGTCGGCCAGTATGTAATCAATGCCACTGTCGGACCAGAATATCCTGTCAAGATTGTGGGAGTAGTCAAGAACTTCACCATAGGCTCGCTTGTAATGCCCGACACCCGTCCGATGATGGTGATCAATGGCAATGTGCTTGCCAATCACATACTTGTCAGATTCGACCATCTTATACCCGAAAACGTCATGAAGGTGCAGGAACTATGTGACTCAATGTACCCCGACAGAGATTTCTTAGTGAAGCCTTATGCCAACGAGCTTGCCAGCGGATACACCGAAACGCTCCGCACCCGCAATCTCATCACCATCGGCAGCATCGCCAGCCTCCTCATCATGCTCATTGGTCTGATTGGCTATGTGCGCAACGAGGTGCAGCGCCGCAGCAAGGAACTTGCAATCCGCAAGGTCTTGGGCGCTAATCTCATCGAACTGCAAGGACTCTTCGTGCGCAGTATCGCCATGATTGCCCTTCCGTCGATACTAACCGGCACTTGCCTCGGCTATTACCTCAGCACCATCCTCATGGAGCAGTTCCCAGACAAGATTGCCCTCAGTCTGTGGATGTTCGTTGTCTCTGCCCTGTCAGTCCTTTTCCTGACGCTGATAGTCATCCTGATCCAGACCTACAAGGTCGCCCTTGCCAATCCTGTCGAAAGCATCAGGACTGAGTAATAATATACAATCTGTTAATAACCGCATATCGGTTATCTGTATTTCTTCATCTCCTCGCCTTCCACTCCGGCATAGAGCTCGATGAAATGTCGGGCAGGGCTCGACTGTATCTTCGGGATGAGCACTGCCTCGACCTGGAAGAAACCGACCTCCGACTTCATCGTAATCTCGATTTTTATCGGCTGAGTCACGCCATGTCTTATCTTGACTTTCTCGATCGAATTGGCAGAATACTTGTGGATATCGCCTTCGGCAGGTTGCTTCGGTATTTCGAGAGGGATACGAGCCCTGCCCTTGGTCATGTCACATCCATCGGCAATCAGTATCAGTCCTGCTTCGAGCGAATGTATCGGGTGAGTGGTCATGTGACCGAGGATGCCTTCCATGGCGAGCGAACGGATCACGGTACGACGCATCACGTCCTTGTCGTCGGGCAAGACCTGTCGGAGCACCTCCCCTATCAAGCCGAAAGCCACTATTCCTGAATACAGCTCGTGGTCTTTGCGGGCAATGGTCATGCCACTGTCATGGAGCATCGCTGCAAGCATCACGCCACAGACACTATCGGCAAACGTGCCAGCGTGCTCTTTCTCGAGACTCGTCTCTATACCTGCCTCATGCAGCAGGCTCAGCATCTTCATAGCATTGCGGCACACAGTCTTCATGTGCACAGGTCCATGGTCGTTTAGTCCGATTCGAGTTATGGAAACATTATTGGCATAGTTCTGTATTGCCTCAATCTCTGCATTGTTCAACATTGCATCAAGCAGTCGCTTCGGCAGGTCATCACCATCAGTATATTTCGCAACAATCGTATCGACAAGTTCTGTCAGTTTCGACTCAACAGTCTGTTCCTTAGGAGATTTATTGTCTATCATAATATTTCAGTTTGATTTTCCGCTGCAAAGTTAATGCATTGTTATTACAATATTATTACAATCGCAAACAAAATGCAAAACTATGTGCATTAAGCCCAGAAATCATAGTCTTTCATTACAAATTTGAATTTGTATGGGCTGTGTAAAAAATGGATGAAAAAAGATGGCA
>JAEDEY010000136.1 GCA_016293065.1 Bacteroidales bacterium | reverse complement strand
AAGCTTGCAGAGTCTAAGGGCAACTACAAGGACATGACATCTGAATTTACAGCAGCCATGGCTCCTGATGGCGACATGGTAGAGTTCCTTCAGAGTCTCGTCTTCGCTTCAAGCGATGAGCTCCAGGGCAACGAGATTGAGGGAGCGGTTGCACCAAAGCTCTTCATGCCTTACGCAGTATTCAACAAGTACAACCGCGACTATGTACGTGTCATCGGTTCGCAGCAGTACAGCAAGGAATACACCAAGCGTTATGTTGAAGGCACAAACGTAGAGCTCGTGCCTCTTGTCAACAAGAAGGACTCTAACTATCTCCACCTCTCTACAAAGAGCAACATGCTCGTAGGCTGCAACCAGACAGGCGAGGAAGAGACTTGCAGCATCGAGAAGGTGCCAGGACTCTCGCTCATGCTCACAAGCACAATGTTCTGGGGTACTCAGTTCGAGAGCATCGAGAAGGAACGTCTCTTCGTTGCCAAGATCAAGGGTGAGTAACAAAGTAAGGGGCATGGGAGCCACAGGGCTACAATAGTGTTGTGGCTTCCTCTCTTAATCTTATTAACAACTTTATAAACAATACAACTATGGCAGAATGTACTTCAGCGGCCGTTTATAAAAATATCAAGCACTGTCCGGGCGACTTGGTGACTCCGGGCATCCGTGCGGAGGTGTTCTTCATTCCAAAGGCTGATATTGCCTCTTGGCCTACAGCAGACCCTAACAATGGTGTCTATACATCAGAAGCCAAGTTTGTCCTTCAGGAGGGCAAGAAGTGGCATACCATCAAGGGTATGAAGACTCAGGGCAATGTCAAGGCAGAGCCTACAGGTGAGAAGCCTATCTGCACATTCGACGTGACTCTCAATGTCTTTGTGCCTGGCACCAAGAATGAGGTAATCGCCTTTGCCAACATGGCAGTCAATGATGATCTTGTATTTGCCTACATGACTGCTGACGGCGCACTCCGCGTCATCGGCACAGAGTTTGGCGATGTCGATGTCAAGCCATCGCTCGACACAGGATCGAAGAGTGGCGACAACTGTGGTGAGACTTGCGCGATCACATCTAACATGCCTTACCAGCCTCTCGCATTGACTGACATCAGCTGTCTTGGTGCTGTCGATGACGGAGCGGCAGCATAACAGATGGTGTGACATCACAACAACGACTATTGATAGCAGTAGGGGAGGAGCTAAACTCTTGACCTGCTGCTTTTTGGTATTTTATAAAACACATAAAACTAAACAATATATATGCTGGCAGATGATATAAAGGCATACTTGGACAATCCGATTGATCCAGCCGACAAAAAACTACTTGGACTTAGTACAGATTTGGATACGAAAAAGCGTGTAAAAGAGGCAGTTATGCTCCTGCTTCGCTTCGCTCCTGCGCGATACCGTATCTTTGCCCTACAGTGCGAGGGTGCGCCTACTCAGGCACGTATCAGTCAGCTCAACGCAAGCCTTATGGCTGTCTATCGCCAAGTGTCGCGATATGGCAACCTTGACAACATGAAGCGCGAGGAGCAGAAGATGGTGAGCAATGCCGATGCCATGGTAGGGCAGGTGAAGGAAACTCTCGACAAGGCAGAAGAAAAGCCTGCTGAAGACACAGCTAACAGCGACAAGGGCTCAGAGTCTTCATCGGGTTCTGCTCCTCGTCTTGGCAAGCGTCCCGACCATGACTCTTTGCCTCGCAAGATACAGGCAATATATGAGGATAATCTGAATATCCTCCAGTCGCAACGCTCGGCACATGAGAGGGCGAAAGTTCTGGTTAGGCAGTTAGAGAAGATGATCGCGGAGGGAAAGCCTATCTGTGACATCGAGGAAGGCTGCCATACGGTCGAAACTACGGTCAAGGAAATAATGGACTTGAACGACAAGCGCATCTACAACTGGAGCGTGTATGACAACTACGATCCTGACGATGACAAGTATAATGAGAACGGACTGGCGAGTGTTGTGCGCCCTCTCAGCGAATGCGACGACGAGGCTCTGCGCAAGTACCTTCGCAAGGCTTCATTGAAGCTCGTAAAGCATCAGTCAGAGCCCGCTTCACAGCAATGGTATGAGACTGCCAAGGAAGGTGCATTGCTTCGCATCGAGGAGCTGAAGAAGAGAGGCGTGGAGCTTGACCCTACGACACCTGTAGGCAAGAGACTGCGCGATTGTGGACTGATATAAACCGTTGGACTTATGGCAAAGACAGATTTTGATGCAGTGGCGTATGTCAAGAACATGCTCGAAAAGAACCGCCTTTTCGTCGATAATGAGTTTAGCTTCACTACTGCTCCAAGCATCGGCGATATGGCGGATATGGTGTATGAGAGTCGCGAGGCAGCCAATCACTTTGTGCTCATCGACACGAGCACGTCCAACACGGCTTTGCAGGCCAATGGCGGCTTCTATGAGCGCAAGCAATATACCTTCTTCATGCTCATGCGCTTTGAGCCAGGGAATGAGCAGGAGAGAATAGAAAAGCTTGGCATTTGCCGCGAATTGAAGCGTCAGGTGCTCTCGCGCATGATAGCCGACTCAAACCGCTATGAGGAGGAGGAACTTCTCTTCTTCGACACTCAGAACGTGCTGAGCCAGGAGCTTCAGAACTTCATGCTCAATGGACTCACGGGACTATGGATAATCTTCCAGCTTGATCAGCCTGCAGACCTGCGTCTTGACAGCAATGAATGGCTGGACTAAATACTCTATTGCCCTATGAACAGAAAGGAAATGGATAGTCGCTTCGGCGACGATCAGGAAAGCCTGAAGGAATGGGTGGAGCTGTGGGCAAAGGAGATGGTGACGATATGGAAAGCCAAGCTGAAAGCCCTGAACACTGAGCGCGACTGGTGGGTGCCAGATGAGATATATGACCGACGGACTCCTGAGGAGAGGCACGACTATGAGCACCTTCAGGATGCCGTGAGGCTTGAAGGTGTGAGGTGGAATGATTCAAGTGCGCCCATTGCCGGCTTTACCATCGTGCATACGTTCAACCTTTATGGCGTGTGGGTCGATGCTGGTGTGGGTGGCGAGATGGGCAAGAATGGCATGGTGCGCAATGAGCTTGGGCAGTTCCTTCCCAATCAGAAGGGCATGACCGTAGAGCGCCGTGGCAAGCTCACTGAAAAATGGACACCCACAAGAAAGGCTCGTCACTGGTATTCGACTGCCTACTGGCGCAGTTCAAAAAAGCTGCTTGCAGAGGCACAGGATGACTATACTGATAACTTCGTATGGCTGATGTATGACCTTCAGAAATCATTGTCTTTGGCTCGTATGACAAAGAAGGCTCGTAACCCTGAGACTTTCCTCGTGAGCGGTATGAACGACTAATACAGATTGATATGGCTAAACAACAGATAATGAGATACCCACAGGGTCAGCGGAGTGTGATTACCCTGCTTGAAGAATACGACAATCAGAGTCTTGAATCCTTGCGCTCGGTGCTCAACGATCGCGACTACAAGCGTCTGTTTATCGCCCGTTCGGTGCGCTCTCAGCTTGCAGCTTGCATCGGCAATCCTCGCGACGAGAAGGAGGCGAGAGACAGGATAGTGCGCGACCTGATGAGCAGTGAGGACAATGTGATGGGTCTGGGCATAGGCGAGTCGATGGCTCGTAAGATTGTGCGTGACATCTTCGCTCACCTCGCCGAAGCAAGCAAGATGACTCGCTCGGTGCATCGCATGATCGTAGCCCGACGCAATGAGCAGCTGTATCAGATGGGTCTTGACAAGAATGATCCTGACGTTATGGACAAGGCCATCAACAACGATATTAAGCTCTTCCAGCTCGACAAGGAGGACGAGACAAAGATTACACTTGAAATGGTGACGGTCAATCAGCTGCTTTCGACTCTTCGCTACAATGATGTCAAGCCGGGACTTGGCATCGACAACCTTGAAGAGGCAATCGAGACGGCAAGGCGCAAGGCTACGGTGGGTATCATCGACCTTAAGCCTGACAAGTCGGGAACGTGGACAATGGAGGATATGACCGACCTCGAAGATGAACCGAATAAAGATATTTTCGATGGAGAAGAAGACCAATCTGTTTTATCTTAACAAGGCTCAAGCCCTCGCCTTGAAGCCTATGTCGAACATCCTCTATCTGGTGGGTGGCCGTGGCATAGGCAAGGGAACCGTGCAGGGTTACAGGACTCAGCAGGTGGCTTTCGGAATGAAGGGCAGCCATTCGGTCAGGGTGGAAGCCAACCTTAAGCGAGGTCTGACTAACACTTGGCCATCGGTGGCAGAAGCTCTCGACCGTCTTGGCTTGAAGCAGGGCGTGCATTGGGTGGTGGGAATACGACCGCCTAAGAACCTGATGGAGTGGTGGGCTAAGCCTGCTACTTCGGCAAGCAACTTTGAGAACTATGT
>JAEDEY010000135.1 GCA_016293065.1 Bacteroidales bacterium | reverse complement strand
AAGAACGCCAAGGCAATGAAGAATCTTGGAGTTGATGCAGCTACTATTGCCAAAGGTTTTGGCCTCTCTCTGCAAGAGATTGACAAACTTTAAGATCATGACAGAATGAACCCAGTTGTCTTGCGACGAACAAGAACAGCTGGGTTTCATTATCTCTTAATGATAAAACCTTCACATCTACAGAATAATTGAAGAGAAGTCGAGACTTACCATATTGTAGTAGTTGCTGATAATAAATCCTAATTGCACTCGCAACAACTTGAATGTCAACTCAGTAATAATAAACTGTTATGTTTGAATATCAATTTGATAAATAAAAAATTGCAAGAGGTAGTCATCTCTGCTCTACGATATGGTTGACGATGATTCCTGCAATCGACATGCCGAAGATAGCTGTGATTTGGCAGAGCGAACCATTGATCTGAGCCTTCGACGAACTCCATTGTTCTACAAGTTGCTGTTCGCCTGAGGCATCATAGTCGGCAGAGTCGGTGTCAAAGGCTTTGTTGACACCCATATTCTTCATCGGGTTCTCCTCGGAATATACACAAAGGAACTTCCTTGATGGGAAGGTCTTGGCGCGCTTGAATTTGTTGCGCAATGCCCTTGCCAATGGATCACCCTTGATTTTCCAGAATTCGCCTTTTCTCACCATAAACGGGTCACGACGCAAAGCTGCACCCATCGATGAAACGAAGGTGATATGCTTAGGCAAGGCCGTTGCTCGGAGAATCAGGTCGGCCTTGTCTTTCAAGGAGTCGATGGCATCGACTATATAGTCATACTTCTCCATCTCGAAGCTGTCGGCTGTCTCAGCCTCATAGATCTTCTGCAGGCATGTGACATTGGCATTGGGATTGATTTCCAAAAGCCTTTCTTTCAGTGCCACAACCTTCACCTGCCCCACGGTCTTGCTTGTTGCCATCAGCTGGCGGTTGCAGTTGGAGATGCAGATGCGGTCGGAGTCAACTATGGTGATGTTCCTTACTCCACTTCTCACCAGACATTCTGCACACCAGGAACCCACGCCCCCTACTCCGAATATCAATACTCTCGCCTTCTGAATTTTCTCAAGATTATCTGAACCAAGGAGCAATTCTGTGCGTCGTTGCATTCCTCGTTCCATAGTAGTATTACTGATGTCCATATAAGATCGTACTTTTTTTGGCAAATATAATACAAAAATTCCACGATTAAATAATTTGCGATGATATTATCGCGAATTTCGCGTTTTTTTATAAAAAATCTGTCAATTCTTGCCAAACTCTTGCTTCTTTCAGTTTTTAGTTTTACTTTTGTGCCACAAATGACAATGGAAATATAGAATAAGACAAGTCCGATTGGAACACTATTCAAAAAATATACAAAAGCTATGCGCGTGAAAGCAAATGATATTTTGGCCACTCTGCTCGCAATGGGCGATGATGTGCAGAGAGACAATCTTATGAGATTCTTCAAGACTGGCAAGGGAGAATATGGCGAAGGCGACAAGTTTATCGGCATAAAGGTGCCAGATACGCGCATGGTGGTCAAGGAGGCGAAGCTGCGCGTGCCGCTCGAAGAGATAGAGGTGTTGCTTGACTCGGAATGGCACGAGGCAAGACTATGCGGATTCCTGTTGCTTGTTGAGGAGATGAAAGCTGCTCTGCCCAAGGCTCGACAGGTGCAAACGACGAAGGCTGAACGCAGGGAAGAGATTGCCCAGTTCTATCTTCGACATGCCCGAAAAGCCAACAACTGGGACTTGGTCGATATGTCATGCCCAAAGATTCTTGGTCCATGGCTTCTGTACCCAAAGGCCGATGGCACGATGCCCGACCGACAAGTGCTTTATCGCCTTGCAGCAAGCACCAACCTCTGGGAACAGCGCATCGCCATGGTCACGTGCTGGATGCTGATACGTGCCGACCAATATGATGATACTTTGCGCCTTGCCACCATCCTTCTGCCTCATCCTCACGACCTGATTCACAAAGCCGTGGGTTGGATGTTGCGCGAGGTGGGCAAGCGCGATATGCCTACGCTCGAAGACTATCTTGACGCTCACGCCTCAGAGATGCATCGCACCACCCTTCGCTATGCCATCGAAAAGATGCCAGAGAACAAGAGGCAAAGTTACTTGTGCTCAAGTGCTCGGACTGTTCAACCTTCGAATCAACAAGATATTATCGATTATGGAACATGAAATGAAAGATTCTTTGATTATTGTGTCTGGTGGTATGGATTCTATCACCATGTTATATGAATATGCTGAACGGATTGGGATGGCGGTCACATTCGACTATGGGTCGAATCATGCCGACAAGGAGATTCCTTTTGCAAAGCTGCACTGCGAGCGGTTGGACATTCCTCATCTCATCATCCCCCTCGCCTTCATGCATCAGTATTTCAAGTCGTCGCTGCTTGAAGGGGCAGATGCCATCCCTGAAGGCCACTATGAGGACGAGAACATGCAATCGACTGTAGTGCCTTTCCGCAATGGCATCATGCTGTCAATCGCCTGCGGCATTGCCGAGTGCAACGGCCTGAAGAATGTGATGATTGCCAATCATGGTGGCGACCACGCCATCTATCCCGACTGCCGAAGCGAGTTTATCAAGGCTATGAGCGAGGCAATGTCGGCTGGCACATACGCAAACATCAACATCGTTGCCCCATATACCAATATCACCAAGACCGACATTGCCCTTCGTGGCAAGGCCTTGGGCTTGAACTATGCCGAAACATGGTCTTGCTACAAAGGAGGCGACAAGCACTGCGGCAAATGCGGCACATGCGTCGAGCGCAAGGAAGCTCTGCACGAGGCTGGCATTGAAGACCCGACAGTATATGATGAATAAAAGAGACAATGGCTTATCGCAATCTCTTGCGATAAGCCATTGTTTTATTTTGTTGTACGAAAAACATCAGATTGACCAGGTAGCACCATCCTTGGTGTCCTTGACTACGAATCCGAGTTCTGCCATCTTGTTGCGGATGAGGTCGGATGTTGCCCAATCCTTGTTTGCCTTCGCCTGTGCGCGCACTTCGAGGAGGAGATCGACAGCACCCTTGTAAGCCTCAGACTTGGCATTGTCGGCACCAGCCACCGATTCGTCCTTCATGCCAAGGATGTCGAAGAAGAAGGTCTTGAAGACAGCTGTGAGCTTGTCGAGACCTGTCTGACCGATCACAGCCTTGCCATCGATGATCTTGTTGATGAGCGAGACGAGCTCGAAGAGGTTGCTGATCACGACAGGAGTAGTGAGGTCGTCGTTCATTGCCTCATACATTGCCTGTTCGGTATTCTCGATCATCTTAAGAGTCTCGGCAGTGGCAGCAGACTCGGCAGCAACCTTGATACGCGCGATGTTGGCATAGCCTTCGTTCATGCGCTTCATGCCCTTCTCGGCACTCTGGAGAGCCTCGTTGCTGAAATCAACGGTGCTGCGATAGTGAGCCATGAGGATGAAGAAACGGATAGTCATTGGGCTATAAGCCTGCTGGAGCTTTGGATGAGTGCCAGTGAAGAACTCGTCGAGAGTGATGAAGTTGCCATACGACTTACCCATCTTCTTGCCATCGATGGTGATCATGTTGTTGTGCATCCAGTAGTTGACAGTTGGCTTGCCCTTGGCTGCACAGCTCTGTGCAATCTCGCACTCGTGGTGAGGGAAGAGCAGGTCGAGACCTCCGCCATGGATGTCGAACTGGTCGCCGAGGTACTTCTCGCCCATAGTCGAGCACTCAAGGTGCCAGCCAGGGAAGCCCTCGCTCCAAGGTGATGGCCAATGCATGATATGTTCTGGCTGTGCCTTCTTCCAGAGAGCAAAGTCGCACGCATTGCGCTTCTCGTCCTGTCCGTCGAGCTCGCGTGTCGTTTCAAGCAGCTCGTTGACATTACGTCCGGAAAGGATACCATAGTTGAACTTCTCGGCATATTTCTTGACATCGAAATAGACACTACCTTCGCTCACATAAGCATAGCCAGCATCGAGAATCTTCTGCACATAGGCAATCTGCTCGATGATGTGGCCAGAAGCGTGAGGCTCGATGCTTGGAGGAAGCACGTTGAGCGCATCCATAGCCTTGTGGTAGCGGTTGAGATAATACTGCACCACCTCCATCGGTTCTTTCTGCTCCAGACGAGCCTTCTTGGCAATCTTGTCCTCGCCCTCATCGGCATCGTGCTCAAGGTGACCCACATCGGTGATGTTGCGGCAGTAGCGCACCTTATAGCCGATGTGCTGGAGATAGCGATAGAGAATGTCGAACGTGATGGCAGGACGAGCATGACCAAGATGTCCGTCGCCATAGACAGTAGGACCGCACACATACATGCCCACATGATCAGGTACAATCGACTTGAAAGGCTGCTTTGTGCGGCTCAAAGTATTGTAAACGTATAATTG
>JAEDEY010000031.1 GCA_016293065.1 Bacteroidales bacterium | reverse complement strand
AAGCCTTAGGGTTGGTATCCCAGTGTGCGCCTGCCTTGATGTCGTCGGCATAGATGGTTGCTGTGTATTTCTTGCCTGGCTCAAGGAAGTCGAGCACAAGCTTTGACTTATGACCTGCCTCTGCTGCCGAGCAGCCTACGAACCAGTTGTCAGAGTTCTTGTCCTTGCGTGCGATTGTCACGTATTCACCCGGCTCTGCCTCAAGATAGACTGACTTCTCCCAGTCAGCTGGAACATCCTTGATAAACTGGAACGCATCCATGTGAGGAAGATAGTTCTCGATGACGTCGGCAGCCATCTGAAGTGGGCTGTAGAGTGTCACGTAGAGAGCAAGCTGGCGAACGAGTGTCGAGCGAACCTTCGAGTTGTTGAAAGGATTGAGCTTTGAGCAGTCGGTCTCGAAGATACCTGGAGTGTAATCCATAGGACCACCGATGAGACGAGTGAAAGGAAGGATGGTTGTGTGGTTGACGCGGTTGCCTCCGAATGACTCATACTCTGTGCCACGAGCTGACTCATTGCCAATCCAGTTAGGATATGTGCGGCAGATGCCTGTTGGACGGGTTGCCTCGTGAGCATTGACCATGATCTTATAGTCGGCTGCCTTCTTGATGGTGTAGAGATAGTGGTTGTTGAGCCACTGACCGTAGTGATGCTCGCCACGTGGAACGATGTCGCCTACATAGCCCTGCTTTACTGCTGGGTAGCCATAGTCGTTCATGAACTTGTATGCGGCATCGAGGTGACGCTCGTAGTTGCGGATTGAACCCGAAGTCTCGTGGTGCATGATCATATACACGCCCTTTGACTTTGCATATTCAGAGATTGCCTTGACATCGAAATCCGGATAAGGAGTGACGAAGTCGAAGACATAGTCTTTCTGATGGCCGAACCAGTCTTCCCAACCGATATTCCAACCTTCAACGAGAACGCCGTCGAAGCCATGCTCGGCTGCAAAGTCGATATACTTCTTTACATAGTCGGTATTGGCAGCATGACGTCCGTTTGGTTTAGTCTTGGCGAAGTCGGTCACACCGAGCTGAACGCTTGGAAGCTCATCGGTATAAGCCCAAGAAGACTTGTTGCAGATCATCTCCCACCAAACGCCTACATATTTACATGGCTTGATCCATGAAGTATCTTCGATCTTGCAAGGCTCATTGAGATTGAGAGTGATGCGCGAAGCAAGGATACCCTTTGCATCGTCAGATACAATAACTGTGCGCCATGGAGTGGTGCATGGAGCCTGAAGATGACCCTTGAAACCCTGTGCATCTGGAGTGAGCCATGAGGTGAAAGTAAGGGAAGCTGCATCGTACTTGAGATGCATGGTTGGATAGTCGATACAAGCAGCCTCGTGGAGGTTGATGTAGAGTCCATCGTCGGTCTTCATCTGAAGAGCTGTCTGCACGCAGTCTTCTACTGGTGTCTGTGAAGAGTTGCCTACAACTGCTCCTGACTCTGGATCCTTGATTGCTGCACCAATCTCACTGAGACGTGTAGTCATCCAGTTGTACTCCTGAGTATCGTAATCGCCTGTGATCCACCATGCCTTGTGGTCGCCAGTCATCTTGAATTCGCTCTTCTCCTCTACTACTGTGAAATAGACGAGGTTCTGCTGCTGAGGGAACTCATAGCGGAAACCGAGTCCGTCGTTGAAGAGACGGAAGCAGATAACCATCTGACGGTCGTTCTTTGGCTGGTTGAGCGTTACCTTCAACTCATTATAATTATTAACGATGGTGCTTTCTTCGCCCCATACAGGAGACCAAGTCTCGTTGAACGAAGAAGTCTTGGTATCGGCAATGACGAAGCCTGTCTGGAGGTCGGTCTTGGCAGATGAAGCTGACTGCTGAGGAACCTCAGCGAAGAACTGAGCCTCAACCTTGTCGCGAAGCTGGAAACCCAGATGACTTGGCTTGATTACATCTTTGCCATGATAATTCATACTGTAGGTAGGACGACCTTCCTTGTCAAGTTCGAAATTCAACTTGACGCTTCCATCAGGAGAAAGCAACTCTTGTGCTCCTGCATTAGAAACAAAGGCCATTGCCAGCAGTGCTGGAAGGATGTTATTTTTCATTTTGTGTAAGGTGTGTAAAAAAAATAGAAAATTTGTTACATTAGTTTTTCGACGTGGCAAAGTTACGCATAATTTCAACAACTTTGCCACGTTGAAAACAAAATATAAATTAAAACAACCTTACATATAAGATTATAGTTTTATTAATCAGCAAATTATGTTATCTGAGATTTCCAAAAAATATAAATTAATTAGAAATCTAAAACAAGGATATTGCGAGGTGATAGTTCCAGTTTATCGGCTAAATTAACAACTTTACCTGTAATTACATCCTTGGCAGATGATGCAGGAAGCACCTCGCGGTAAGGGGTAAGGTCGAGTGTCTGAGCCTTGTCAGTACCATTGAGGATGACAGTCACAGTCTTTCCATCGAGCTGACGCGCATAGACGTAGCAGCCAGAGCGGACAGCAAAGTGAGTGAGCGAACCGAACTGAACAGCCTTGCAGCCCTTGCGCCAGTTGAGAAGCTTCTTGGTGAAGTCGAAAAGCTGGTTCTGTGCCTTATCGCGTCCGGCAGCAGTCAGTGCCTCAGCAGGGAAGTTCTGACGGTTTGGACCATCGCCATTGGCCTTGTTGCTGTACATACCGATCTCGTTGCCATAATAGAGCTGAGGGATGCCTCGCAATGTGAGCAAGAGAGTGAGAGCCTGGAAATAGCGATCATGATTGTCGGCAAGCTCCTTTGTCTTGTGGAAGCGGTCGGTATCGTGATTATCGAGGAATGTGAGCAAGTTGAGAGGATCGGCATAGACGCAATCTTGAGCAAGATACTCATAGAGCTTGGCAAAGCCACCATTCCAGTCGTCGGTCTCCTCATCGACTGTCTGGTTGAGGAGAGACATCAGAGGGAAGTCCATCACCGATGGGAGCATCGAGTTCTTTGGAGCAAGCTTGCTGTCCTTCTGCCAGTAGCTCACGCCCACATTGTTGTTGATCCAAGTCTCGCCCACGATGTTGAACCCAGGATATTCCTTGTCGAGACGCACGCACCAGTCGCGCATCATGTCGAAGTCGGCATAAGGATAGGTATCCTGACGGATGCCGTCGATATTGGCATACTCGACCCACCAGATGCTGGTCTGGATCAGATAGTCCTTGACAAGAGGGTTGCGCTGGTTGAAGTCGGGCATTGTAGAGACGAACCAGCCATCGGTAGTATGCTCACGGTCGAACCTTGAGGCATGAACATCGTTGACAGCAGCAGTGCGATAGCCACTCTGTTCGAACTTAGAGCCGAAGTTGAACCAATCGCTCTGAGGAAGGTCGGTGAAGAGGAAATTCTCTGAGCCGCAGTGGTTGAACACGAGATCCATCACCATCTTGATGCCATGCTTGTGGCAGTTCTCGACGAGAGCCTTATACTGCTCGTTGGTGCCTAAGCGAGGGTCGATGGCATAGTAATCGGTGATGGCATAACCGTGGTAGCTGCCCCCAGGCATATCGTTGACATGGACAGGCGTAGGCCAGATGGCAGTCACACCGAGTTCCTGCAGATAGTCGAGAGCATCGTTCATGCCCTTGAGGTCGCCACCATGGCGAGCCCAGTCGTCGGCCTTATCGACGAGAGGCTCCTTCATTCCCTTTACATTATTTAATAAAGGATCGCCATCGATGAAACGGTCGGGCATAAGGAGATACATGACATCGCTTGCATTGAATGCATTTGGCTGCTTGCCGCTGCGTGCCTCAAGAGTATAAGGCTGGGTGAGCATAGGCTTCTTCTTACCAGGCTTGGTAAGGGCAATACCAAACGTCTGAGGCTGTGCCTTCGACAGGTCGAGATAGACGAAAAGATAGTTTGGGTTCTCGACACGTTCTACTTTCTGCACCACCACATCCTTTGCCTCGGTCAGCGACACCTGACAGTCACCGATGTTATTACCGTGGAGCATGACCTGCAACGTCGGCTCCTGCATTCCAGTCCACCAATTCAGAGGGTGTACATGGTTAAGCCTTGGCGTTGCTGCTCGGCCAAAAAGGGTAGATAAGAAAGTGAACATAATTAGGAAAAGAAGATTTCTGTTGTTCATGATGTATGATTTTTAATTTTGTACGCACAAAGTTATATTTTTTTTCAATATTTCGCAAAAATAATGAAAAATTCGAGAGTTTTTTATTAACTTTGCCGAAGAAATAAATCATTAATTGCATTTTTGCAGCCAAAACAACAGAAAATACAATAACAATAACACAAAATAGTATGAAAATCACTTTTAGGATTGAATACCGCACTAACTGGGGAGAATCGGTAGGTTTGACCCTTGGCGGTAACGATGGTCGGCTCATAATGCTCTCGACCAGCAATGGCATCATCTGGGAAGGAACATGCGAGATAGAGATTCCTGCAGGTGGAAGACCTCTCTTATACCGATATGGAATATATCGTGACGGCAACTGCATACGTCGCGAACAAGGTGCCATGCCTCACTGCATTCCATCGACCAAGAAGAAAACACTTGAACTCAGCGATTCGTGGCGCGATGCCAAACGAGTAGCAGGTACGGCAGTGCCTATCTTTGCTCTGCGCAGTGAGGGCGGTTTCGGCATCGGAGACTTCGGTGACCTGAAGCGACTCATCGACTGGGCAGTGATGACACATCAGGGTGCAGTGCAGATATTGCCTATCAACGACACCACTATCACAGGCACATGGACCGACTCATATCCATATAACTCGATATCGATCTATGCCTATCACCCTCAGTATATCGACCTGCGCCAGTTGCCAGCACTGAAAGACGAAGAATTGGCTAAAGAGTTTGAGGCAAAGAGACTGAAGCTCAATGCTCTGCTGAAAATTGACTATGAAGAGGTCAACAACACCAAGCGTGCATATCTGCGTGCCATCTACAAACAGGAAGGCAAGAAGATTCTCAGCACGGCAGGGTTCAAGACATTCTTCGACAACAACAGCGAGTGGCTGCGTCCTTACGCTGCCTTCTCGGTGCTCCGCGACCGATACGGCACACCCGACTTCACTCAATGGGCAGAACATTCGGTATATAAAGCAGACGAGATCGAGGCTTTCACCGACAAGAAGAGTCCGGAATACGACGATGTAGCATATTACTACTTCATCCAGTATGAGCTTCACATACAGCTGCTCGACGCATCGAACTATGCACGCGAGAAGAACATCATACTGAAAGGAGACATCCCTATCGGCATCAGCCGTCAGAGCGTGGAGGCATGGGTAGAGCCTTTCTATTTCAACATGAACGGACAGGCAGGTGCGCCACCAGATCCATTCTCGAAGAACGGACAGAACTGGGGCTTCCCTACCTACAACTGGGATGTGATGCAGAAGGACGGACTAAAATGGTGGCTCAAGCGTTTCCGCAAGATGGCTGAATACTTCAGCGCCTACCGCATCGACCATATCCTCGGCTTCTTCCGCATCTGGGAGATCCCAATGCATTCGGTGCATGGTCTGCTCGGACAGTTCTCCCCTGCCCTTCCGATGAGCCCACAGGAGATCGAGAGCTATGGCTTGCACTTCCAGAAGGACTTCATGACCAAGCCATTCATCAACGAAGAGCTGCTTCAGAAGTCGTTCCGTCCAGAATTCTTAGAGTTTGTCAAGAGCGTCTTTGTGGTCAATGTCCATCACGACATCTATGAGATGCGTCCAGAGTTCAACACCCAGCGCAAAGTCGAGGCATACTTCAAGGGAAAGAACGGCGACAACGACGTGGAGATCAAGGAAGCTCTGTATGCATTGATCAGCAATGTGCTCTTTGTGCCTGACCACAAGAATCCAAATCTCTATCACCCACGCATCTGCGCACAGAACGACTATATCTACACACGTCTCCAGGGTTATGAGAAGGATGCCTTCAACCGACTCTATGTCCAGTATTTCTATCATCGCCACAACCAGTTCTGGTATGAAGAAGCCATGAAGAAACTGCCTCGTCTGATCGACGCGACACAGATGATTGTGTGCGGAGAAGACCTTGGTATGGTACCAGACTGTGTGCCTTGGGTGATGAATCAGCTGCAGATTCTCAGTCTTGAGATACAGAGTATGCCGAAGAACCCAGCACATGAGTTTGGCGTGCTCAGCGAGTATCCTTGGCGCTCGGTATGCACCATTTCTTCGCACGACACATCTACCTTCCGTGGCTGGTGGGAAGAGAACAAGGAAATCACTCAGCGTTTCTTTAATAATGTATTGCACCGCTGGGGTGAAGCTCCGGAGAAGGCAACTGGCGACATCGTCAAGCAGATTGTGTCGGAGCACCTCAAGTGCCCATCGCTGCTCTGCATCCTTGCGCTTCAGGACTGGCTAGGCATCGACGAGAACCTCCGTTATCCAGAGGCAGCAGCCGAACGCATCAATGTGCCTGCCAACCCTCGCCACTACTGGCGTTACCGTATGCACATCTCGCTCGACAAACTCATGACTGAATATGCGTTCAACGAAGAGATCCGTCAGATGATTGATAACAGTAATAGATAAACAAAATGAGCAAAATACTTCCTGATCTGAAACTCTCTCAGCTCATCAACCTCAGTTTCGGATTCTTTGGAGTGCAGATAGCATACGCACTTCAGTCGGCCAATATCTCGCGCATCTTTGCGACACTTGGTGCCGACCCACATCAGCTTTCGTTCTTCTGGATCCTGCCACCACTCATGGGTATGATCGTACAGCCAATCATCGGTATTCTGTCGGACAAGACCTGGTGCAGGTTTGGACGTCGCGTACCATATCTCTTCATTGGCGCAATCATTGCCGTTGCGGTGATGGCATTGCTGCCTAATGCCGGTGGGTTCGGACTCACCACACAGATTGTCTGCTGGGGACTCACAGGCTCGATGATCTTCGGTCTGTTCTCGCTGATGTTCCTCGACACCTCGATCAACATTGCCATGCAGCCATTCAAGATGATGGTGGGCGACATGGTCAACGAGAAGCAGAAGACCACAGCCTATTCAATACAGTCGTTTCTCTGCAACCTCGGTTCGGTAGTGGGTTATCTCTTCCCATACATCTTTACCTACCTTGGTGTTCAGAACGTTGCACCAGAAGGCGTGATACCAAACTCGGTGATCTATTCATTCTATATAGGTGCAGCCATCCTCATCATCTGTGTCATCTATACGGTAGTCAATGTCAAGGAGTATTCACCTGAGCAGCTTGCTGCAATGCCTTTGGCAGAAGAGGCAGAGACAGGAGCTGAAGCAGGCAGCAGCAAGACACCTTCCATTGCCTATACCTTCTTCTCTATCGGACTCGTACAGTTCTTCTGCTGGGCAGCTTTCATGTACATGTGGTCGTATTCGACAGGTGCTATTGCCGAGATGTGTTGGAACACCACCGACACACAGTCGGCAGGTTATCAGGAAGCAGGCAACTGGAATGGCGTATGCTATGCTGTACAAGCCGTGGGCAGTGTGATCTGGGCAGCATGTATCCCATTCATCTCGAAGTGGCTGCATTCCGACAAGCTCACCTACACGCTCAGCCTTGTGCTGGGAGGCATCGGATTCATCTCCATGCTTTGGATCACAGATCCACACTTGCTTTGGGGCGCCTATCTGCTCGTAGGTTGCGGCTGGGCAGCGATGCTTGCCTTCCCATTCATCTTCTTTACCAACGCCTTGCAGGGCAATCCAAAGATGGGCACATATCTTGGCTTGTTCAACTGCACTATCTGTTTGCCACAGATCGTTGCTGCGGTTTTGGGTGGCGTCATCCTCGGTGCAGCTGGCTCACAGGTAGGAATGCTTGCTGTTGCCGGTGCTCTGCTCATTGCAGGCAGTCTTGCCGTTGCATTGATTAAGGTAAAGAAGTAATTGCCTAACGAAATGAATAATATAAAAAAAGACTTACTTTTTGCTCTTTGTGTTCTTTGGGTCTTGCCTGTGGCAGTATTCGCTAAAGGGAAAATCTGTCCTGAAAACGAGAAACTGCTCAAGCAGCTTGACTATGCCATCGAACACAAGGAGCAATATCGTTCGGCACGACTTGCAAGGGCAGACAGCCTTGTGACAATAGCGAAAAACAGCATCGGTGAACGACGTGCGAATGCCATCAAGGAGCTATACGGTGTTTATGAGAGATTCAAAAACGACTCTGCCCTTTCGGTAATGAACAGCGCCACGAGAATACCCGAATACGAAACAGACAAGGACTTCCGCGACTTTGTGAACATATCGCTATCGCGCACCTATGCTGTCATGGGACTGTTTACCGATGCATTCACACAGCTCGGACAGATCAACCCTGACTCTGTTTCTTCAGAAAACCGGCTTCTCTATTACAACACTAAGCATTCAGCCTACGGATGGTTTGCCGACTTCGCGGTCTTTTCGTCGCCAGAACTTGCAAAGCACAGCTATGAGATCCAGTCTCAATGCAACGATTCTATCATACGCTACGAGACAGATCCTATCTATCTCGAGATCGACAAGGCAAGCAGAGCCTTCAAGGACGGAGACATTAATCGCTGCATCAGCCTTGCCGAACCCCTGCTTGGACAAGGCGAACCTATGCATGAGATATATGTATATGCCATTTTGGCGCAGGCATACGGAAAATATGGCAATATCGACAAGGAACTTTATTATCTTGCTAAAACATCGATATGCGATATTGAAGTTGGCATCTCGGAATACATGGCGTTGCACGTGCTGGCACAGAAACTGGCAGCACTGGGAGAGACCGAACGAGCCTACAGCTATATCATCTGCGCACTCGAAGATGCCAACAGCTGTGGCGCACGACTCCGTAGCCTCGAAGCCAGCGAATATTTCACCATCATCGACAAGGGACACCGTGCCGACGAACAGCAGCGAAAGAAGCTTTCGGTCATTCTCTATATCTCGCTAAGCCTGATAGTATTGGTGCTCACAGGCAGTATCCTATCGCTCTACCGTCAGATGAGCAAACTGAGATTAGTGCGCCTTGCATTGGCAAAAGCCAACCGAAAACTCGAAGAAAGCAACTCTAAACTGCAGACTATCAACAAAGATCTGGTTGCTTCAGACCACATCAAAGAAGAGTATATTACGCTATATCTGAACAAATGCCGCAAGTATCTTGAGGCTCAAGAGATACTGCGCAACCAGCTATTCAAGCTCGCTCAGGGACACCAGTGGGACGAGCTGTACAAGAAACTGAAATCGTCGGAAATACTATCGAGCGAAAAAGAGCGCTTCTATGCCGACTTCGACGAGCTCTTCCTCAACCTCTATCCAGATTTTATCAGTCAGTTCAACTCTCTGCTGAAGCCAGAGGCAGAGATAGTGCCAAAGAGTGGAGAGAAACTAACCACCGAACTGCGCATCTTTGCACTCATAAAATTAGGCATCGACGACAGTGCCCAGATAGCCAAGTTCCTTAGCTATTCGCTCACCACAATATATAACTACCGCAGCCGTATCAGGAACAATGCTCTCGATTCGAAAGAAGATTTCGAGACAAAAGTACTCGCCCTATAACTTTGGCACGGAATTTGCAGTGGAGAGATATGAGTGAACAAGACTGACAAAAAGGCAGTCCACGGCATGAAACATAATTAACTAATAACATAAAAAAAATATCATTATGACAATTAAACCACTTGCAGACCGTGTGCTCGTTAAGCCAGCACCAGCCGAAGAAAAGACAATCGGCGGCATCATCATCCCTGATACTGCCAAGGAAAAGCCTCTTCAGGGCGAAGTTATTGCTACAGGCAATGGCACAAAAGATGAAGAAATGGTAGTCAAGACCGGTGACACTGTGCTCTATGGCAAGTATTCTGGTCAGGAGGTAGAGTTAGAAGGCGTTAAGTATCTCATCATGCGTCAGTCAGACATCCTGGCTGTTCTCGCATAACAAAAACAATACACAACTATGGCAAAAATCATTAAGTTCAATACAGAATCACGCGATCTGCTCAAGAGCGGTGTAGATCAGCTCGCAGACGCAGTAAAGGTTACACTTGGCCCTAAGGGTCGCAACGTAATCATTGAGAAGAAGTTTGGTGCTCCACATATCACCAAGGATGGTGTAAGCGTTGCAAAGGAAGTTGAGCTCGAAGACCCATTCGAGAACATGGGCGCACAGCTCGTCAAGGAAGTAGCATCAAAGACAGGTGACGATGCCGGTGACGGTACTACCACTGCTACAGTCCTTGCTCAATCGATCATCGGTGTTGGTCTCAAGAACGTGACTGCAGGAGCCAACCCTATGGATCTCAAGCGCGGTATCGACAAGGCAGTTGCTGCTGTAGTCGAGAGCATCAAGGCTCAGAGCGAAGAGATCGGTGACGACTATACAAAGATTGAGAATGTGGCTCGCATCTCTGCCAACAATGACGAAGAGATCGGCAAGCTCATCGCAGAGGCTATGAAGACCGTGAAGAAGGAAGGTGTCATCACAGTCGAGGAGGCTAAGGGCACTGACACTACTGTCGATGTTGTAGAAGGCATGCAGTTTGACCGTGGCTATATCTCTCCATATTTCGTCAACAATGCTGAGAAGATGACATGCGAGATGGACTCTCCAGCCATCCTCATCTATGACAAGAAGATCAGCAACCTTCAGGATCTTCTCCCAGTGCTTGAGCCAGTGGCAAAGTCTGGTCGTCCTCTCCTCATCATCGCCGAGGATGTTGACTCACAGGCATTGGCAACACTCGTGCTCAACAGCCTCCGTGGTTCGTTGAAGATCTGCGCAGTGAAGGCTCCAGGCTTCGGTGACCGTCGCAAGGAGATGCTCCAGGATATCGCTATCCTCACTGGTGGCGTCGTGATTTCTGAGGAAGTTGGTCTCAAGCTCGAGAATGCTACTCCAGAGATGCTCGGTCGTGCTGACAAGGTGACAATCGACAAGGAGAAGACTACCATTGTCGATGGTGCAGGCGAAAAAGAGGCTATCGCTCAGCGTGTTGCCACTATCAAGGCACAGATTGAGAAGACAACTTCTGACTATGACCGCGAGAAACTTCAGGAGCGTCTTGCAAAGCTCGCCGGCGGTGTGGCTGTGCTCCATGTAGGTGCTCCTTCTGAGGTAGAGATGAAGGAAAAGAAAGACCGTGTAGATGACGCTCTCTGCGCAACCCGTGCTGCCATGGCAGAAGGTATCGTTCCTGGTGGTGGTGTGGCTTACATCCGTGCAATCCCAGCAGTAGAGGCTCTGAAGGGTGCAAACGACGATGAGACTATCGGTATCGAAATCATCAAGCGTGCCATCGAGGAACCTCTCCGCCAGATCGTTGCCAACGCAGGCAAGGAAGGTGCTGTAGTAGTTCAGAAGGTTAAGGACGGCGAAGGTGACTTCGGTTACAATGCCCGCACCGACACTTACGAGAACTTCCACGCTGCAGGTGTCATTGACCCAGCCAAGGTGACTCGTGTAGCCCTTGAGAATGCAGCATCAATAGCTGGTATGTTCCTCACTACTGAGTGCGTCATCGCCGACAAGAAGGAAGATGCTCCTGTTGCAGGCGCACCAGGCATGGGCGGTGGTATGGGCGGCATGATGTAATATCGACCTACCATTACATTGAAATAATATGGGAGTTAATTGTCATTGCAGGTCAATTAACTCCCTTTTATTTGAAATAATTATCAGAAATCTTGTTCTATTGCCTATTTTTAAGTATCTTTGCGCCATAATTTGCGTAAATACAATATAATATGATCAATAGACTGCTTATCCGCATAAAGACTATCCAGCTTGTGTATGCCAACATACAGAGTGACCAGCCTCGTTTCATTTGCGACGAGGAGCTGACACATTCACTCGAATCAAGCTATCAGCTCTATAACTATTTGCTTGGACTCATTGTCAAGGTAACCGACTATCGCTTCCAGCAGATCGAGACTGCACGCAACAAATATCTTCCGACACGCGAGGAGCGTTTCCCAAACATGCGCTTTGTCAACAATCAGGTTGTCAAGCTCATTCGCGAAAACAGCGCCATTCTCGAATACTGCGAGGAGCATGGTTTGTTTAGCGACTTCGACACAGAGACCTATCGTGCCATTCTTGAGAAGATTGACCAGAATCCGCTCTACATGGCATATATGAGCCAGCCACAAGCACCGACTTTTGAGCAGGATCTCAAACTCTGGAAAGAGATATTCAATACCATCATCCCATCATGTGACAAACTCGACGAGACGCTTGAAGAGAAAAACATATACTGGAACGATGACCTGCCTACTATTGTACAGTTTGTGGTAAAGACGCTCAATAGCCTCAAGCCTACAACCGTGATGGTCAAGACTCTTGAGATGTTCAACAGCGAAGATGATGAGAAATTCGCACTCTCGCTCTACCACTATGCCATCGATGAATGTCACGAGTATATGGAACTCATAGACAAGACTGCCGACAACTGGGAAGCCAACCGTATAGCAATGATGGAGAAAGTAATCATGATTTGCGCATTGGCAGAAATCAAGCATTTCCCTGATATCGCTATCCGCATATCGCTCAACGAATACATCGAGCTCTCAAAACACTATTGTACAGCCGACAGTGCCCGTTTCATCAATGGTATTCTCGACCGCATTGTCTCACAATGGAAAACCGAAGGCTTGGTGTTCAAAGCACAATGATTGAAAAAAATTATTTGTTAACTATTAATTGACAACAGATATATGTTCAACACAATTCTATTACTTCAAGCAGCAGGAGGTGCTGCACCAATGATGTCATGGGTATGGATTATCCTCATCGTTGTAGTCTTCTATTTCTTCATGATCCGTCCACAGCAGCAACAGCAGAAGAAGCTGCGTGAAGAGCGCAACAAGATGCAGAAGGGCGATCATGTAATCACCAGCGGCGGTCTGTATGGAAAGATCGACAGTGTCATCACACGCACCAACAAGAAGGGCGAGCAGGAAGTTGTTGACTTCGTGATCACACTCAAGCCAGAAGGAACTAAGGTTCAGATCAGCAAGGAATGCGTGTTCAAAGACCTCAACGACGCAGTTCAGACACGATAAGAAATGTCACCAGCAGGCAAAAAGACAAAAAAGCCTGAACGTACGTTCTGGCAGAAACTATATAAGGAAGTCAATATCTTCATCAAGCGTACTAATCGTCAAGAGGTATTGACTTTCATGGTTTTTGTGCTTATTGCTACCTTCTTCTGGTTCATCCAGACAGCTTCGGAGGAAAACGACGGAGAATACACGGTTGAGTTCCGCATAGACAATCTGCCTTCGAGCACAGTCTTCACGTCGCAGGTGCCTCAACAGTTCCGCGTCACCATCAAGGACAAGAACATCAACCTCATCAACTATTCTTACAACAACCAGCTCGACACCCTCATTGTAGATTTCAACAGCTATGCTGATGCCAACGGCAATTTCCGTCTGTCGAGTGCCGAGATCCAAGCATTGCTCATCAACAAGCTGTTCTCTACCACTCAGATCACTTCTGTATCGCCATCGCTCATCGATGCACGTTTTGCCGTAACCAGAGGAAAGAAAGTTCCAGTGGTGCTATCAGCCAACATCAGTGCTGCTGCCAACTATCGTTGCTTGCCTGCCATCATTGTTCCAGATTCGGTGATTGTACATGCCCCTAATGCCATCCTTGACACCATCACCATGCTCACGACCAACTATTATGAAGCATATAACCGCAAGGATACGCTCGACCTTACACTTCCGCTTCAGCTTGCTGTGGGCGTGAAGAGCACTCCTGCTATCGTGAAAGTCATGGTACCCGTAGCCCGTTACGTCGAAAAGACTATTACTGGCCTTCCCATCAATGTATCTGATATGCCAGCGGGACAAAGCCTGACGCTTTTTCCTAACAAAGCCGATGTCTCGTGCTTAGTAGATTTCGCACACTATAATGACATCAACGCAGAGGATTTCTTCCTCTCTGTCTCATACAAGAGCATCAAGTCGCCAACTCAGAAGACCATTCCAGTCGAGGTAATATCATACGCCAATCCCGGCATTGTCGATCATGTCAAGCTCCACACTTCGGAAGTAGAATATATCATAGAAGAGCAAGACTGAAGATAACTTGGCATATTTGAAACTGATATATAATAAATATTGATTGCTTGCACAAAAAGACATTATGATAATCGCACTAACAGGAGGTATAGGATGCGGCAAATCGGTAGTCAGCGAACTGCTTCGGGTTATGGGATACATTGTATATGACTGTGATGCCAACGCAAAGCTACTGATGCACAGCGACTCAGAACTGAGGAATGGGCTGACAACATTGTTCGGTACAGAAACGTACAATGCTGATGGCACACTCAACAAGCAACATCTGTCGGCTGCTATCTTTGGCAATGCCGAGGCACTGAACAAGATGAATAATCTGGTACACCCCGCTGTGGCACGCGATATCACAAAACTTTATAGAGAAATGAACGCCAAGGTTGGCGACAAGAATGTGCTATTGTTCTTCGAATCTGCCATTCTCTTTGAGAGTCATTTTGACGAATTGGTAAAACCAGACATTGTGGTGAGCGTATCTGCTCCATTCGAGATGCGTTTAGCCCGTGCAACGACACGTGACCATGCCTCACGGCAGCAGATTATCAGACGAATAGAAAACCAGATGTCACAAGAAAAGAAAGATGAACGTGCCGACATAGTGATATATAATGATGAAAAAAACTCAATAATCCATCAGATTGACAAATTATTGAGTTCCATATTGCAATAGCACTACTGCAATTATTATCATGCCTGTATTATACATTACTATGATGTAAACACACTACATACGACTAATTGAACAAGTGAGGAATGTTCTTCACCAGACGCACATTGAAAAGTTTTGGAGAGAAGCCATTGCTGGCTGCATAACGCACTCTGATGGTCTTCTTGCCCTGAATGGCCCATGCAGGGATGTTGATAGGCTGATCAAATAGTTTCTCCTTGCCTACAGCGGCCTTATTGCTTGGTACCATGTAACGTGCCACTTGTTCGCCATCTACACTTATCTCACACTGTCGGCCACGGTCGGCCACATAAAAACGACACAAGAGTGTGACACTGTCGCGAGCCGATTGTATGGATTCTGCAGCCTTTGAACAGTCGAGTTCGAACTCTATCCACTGGTTAGGCTGACAATCGCGGAACGAATTCTCGTTCAACATACCACCTGTCACCGTTTCACTTGTCGTGAGCTTATGCTTCTGCTCACTTGCCTCAACGCCTATGTTGACCTTATCGTATGTAGCTGCTTCAATCTCGATATTCTTAATCTCTGACTTGTACAAAGGGCTACGCAGGAAGGCCGACTCGGTCTGCTGATTGAAATAGACAGTATAGCGCTGATGGTGTACTGAGAAGAATGGTCGCAATTCGACCTCCTTCCATGGAGAGCCAGGGGCATGAACATCGATGGCAAACGTGAGAGTCTTGCCATCCTTGACCTTAAATCGTGTTGGCACCTCCTGTTGTTCGCATATTAGCATTGGCGCATAAGCCAGACTACGAGTCTTCATCTTGCTGGCAGGAGAATTGTCGCGACGTCCCTCTCCTGCATATTCGTTTGACAGTTCCTCATATATCTCACTGCCTTTCTCTGTCGATGATGTCACTGCAGCAAGCACCATTGGGCCGAAGGTAAAAGAGACATACGACGATCCGGGACACGGGTCAATACCCAATGACATGGGATAACTGATCTCGATTACATCGCCAGGTTTCCACGACTTGCCGCATGAGATATACATCATGTCTCCTCGCTTGATTCTCTCTGGGTTGAAGCTCCTTGGCATCTTGCCATTGACAAGTATGTTGAACTTGTTGGTTGTCCATCCTGGATGACGCACTGCAATAGCATAGTTACCTCCCTTGGTGACTGTAATTGTCGATTTATTGCCATAAGGGAAGTCGGTTTCCTGCTTCAAACCATAATGTACATCAGAGAGTTCGCTGGCGATAAAAAGATTGACAAAAAGAGTATCGCTTGAGATAGTATAGATAAATTCGCCGAACTTCGACGGATTCTCCATTCCGGTGCCTACGCAACACCACATCGCCTCGTTGGGAGTAGAATAGATACGGTAACTCTCTGGTCGCAACGAAGTATAGAAGGCATAGCCGCCTGTCTTAGGATCGATGGTGCCGAGGATATGATTGAGAAGTGTCTTCTCGTAATACTCCGAATAAGCAGGGTTGCGCCATTTTGAGAAGAGTCGTTCGGTGAGCTTGAGCATATTATAAGATGTACATGACTCAGGGCCATCTCCTTCTTCAATATACTTATAATTCTTGCCTTTCTGAGCGAAGTAGCTGCCTACACCCACACCACCGATAGCAGAAGCTCGGCGAGTTGCCACATCAATCCAGTAGCGTTGGCTTGCTTTCCGATATCGGTCGTCGCTACTGATCTCATCGATACGAGCAAAGCCCTCGAACTTAGCAGTACACTCGTTGGTCTGTTTTACGTCAAGAAACTCGTTATTTGCATCTCCGATCATATTCTCGATCATAATCTGATGAGAGTATTTCTGAGCAGCCTTGAGGTATTTGCCATCGCCAAAGAGCACATATGCGTCAGCCAGAACCTCGTTGATGGCACCTGGCTCCCACTGCAGAATCTGCATCTCCATAATGTCGGAATTGAAGAGATGGACGAGTTCGATGGTGAAGTCGCACAGATCGCGGAACATCGTCTTGGCATCGGTGTTTCCTCCATGAACGAAAGCATCGCGCAGACCAGCCAAAGTCTTGTGCAGACAATATAGAGGCACCCAGTTACCACGCTGGTTATAGACACGGTAATCGCCCGAATATAAGGTTTTCCAAATTTCGTTATCTGGATTACCACCGATAAAGCCTTTCAATCCGCTATTATCTTTGGAATAGGCATTCTGACAGTCTTTCATCACGCCTACCATATAGTCGAGTCGTTCCTTGAGCTTGCCTCTGACTGTGACATCGTGACACGAAGCATAGGCCAATGAGAGAGCACTGAGATAATGTCCGGCAATATGACCGTCCATAGCCATCGAAGGATTCCAAGCAAAGTTCTCGAAAGCAGGATGTTCGAAGTCCCACTGATAATAACGGCTCTTTTCGTCGCGAGTGCGGTGCAGACCTGCCTGACGCACATAAGGAGTGAGCAGACGATCGACATCGTACTTAAGGAGCACCGAGTAATTATTGTCTTGGGCATTCTTGAAGACACTTGGCAGCAATGTGACCTGCTGCAGGTCGAACTGCGACTGATAAAGCACATGTTGAGAATGTACTGCCACACAGCACATACAACCAAGTAAGGTTAGGATGATATTTCTAAAAGAATGCCTCATTTATTCTTTTATTTTGACAAAGCAATGCGGAAGCCACAATAGGCAATAGCATCGAGGAAGCTCTGTTCGCTATAAGAACTCTTGATGAACTTACGGCGATTGGCTGGGCAATATTCGGTTGACTTCTTCTGTACCCAACTGCCACCACGCAAGATGAGCGTATCGCCACCCACTTTGCCTTGAGGATTGAAAGTATCGCGGTAGTCATACCAATAATATGAATTGGCAACCCACTCTGAAACGTTGCCACTCATATCATATATTCCAAGTTCGTTGGCCAGCAGTTCGCCTCCAGCATGTACGCCATAGTTCTCGTTGCCAAGTTTGGTACAAGCATTGTAGTAGTTCCATGCCACGTCACTGTAGTTGTCCGAACCGCTGTAGTTGTATCCACGAGTAGCCTTGCCACCACGTGCAGCACATTCCCATTCAGCCTCGGTAGGCAGGCGGAAATGGAGTCCGGTCTTCATGCTCAGTGTCTCACAGAACTCGACGGCATCGTCGTAAGAGATATTATATGCAGCCACATCCGTGCCCAAACCTGTCTCCTTGTACCATGAAGCCGTACCCTTCAGTTCCTCGACCTTGCAGTAAGTACCCGTTGGACGACGGCTCATGACAGCATCCCATTGCCCCTGGGTAATCTCGAACTTTCCGATGTAATAGCTTGGCATCTTCACCTTGACGACAGGTCCGACAGGAATGCCATTGTTATAATATACCAAGCAATAAGGGAACATACCAGTCTTTTTCGACAGAGTATCGTTGAGGATGGCTAAGTTCTCGTCCCAGATAGTGTCTTTGCTCGAGAAACCCGAGAAATAATTTGGGCGGGTGACTGTCTTGGCCTGACCTCCCATGAAGAACTCAGTCTCTTCGACGCAAACCAGACTATTGATAAGATCGGATATCACTGTGCGCTGTTCGGCTGTGACTTCTGATGCCCATGAGACAGTTCCTACAGGGAACTTTTCGGTGGTAATCTTTACATTGTTATCACTCTCATCACATGACGCAAGCAGCAATGCCTGGACAGCAACACACAAAAAAACTATTCTAATAAGTTTCATTTCTATTTTCTACAATTTTACGCGCAAATATAAGAAATAAAAACAAATATACAAAAAAAAAGCGGTTTCTTTAAGTAAAATTAAAGAAAAATACTATCATTTATACTTGTTTTGACTTCTTGAGCAAACGAGCCAAAGGCAATTCCCTAAAGCAGAAAACAGCAGCATAGACACACAGCAGAAGTGTGCGTACCACGATATTGGCAATGCCATCGAATGGCAATACCATCATCGTCACAAAAAGGACGACAGCCAACAAGAAATATCCGGCAATGGCTTTCATGTCGTATGGGATAGGGTTCTTGTGCTGACCGACGAAATAGCTGAACAGCATACAGGTTGCATAGCCCGCAAAACCTCCCCACGCACATGCCATGTAACCGTATTGAGGCACAAATAAGATGTTAACGGCACATAGCACAGTGCAGCCCACGACCGAAAAGAGAGCTCCCCAAAGCGTCTGGTCAATGAGCTTATACCAGAATGAGAGATTGAAATATATGCCCATCATAATCTCGGCTGCCATGACGATTGGCACAACCTCAAGTCCCTCCCAATATCCCGAATCTCGAATGATGACGACCTTGAGCACATCGATCCATGCCATGACTGCAAGAAAGCCGAGCAGAGAAACGGCAATGAAATATTTCATGCCGAGAGCATTGGTCTCGACCACATCCTTACGTTCTTTCGACTTATTGAAGATGATAGGCTCATAAGCAAAGCGGAAGGCCTGAGTGAACATCGCCATTATCATGGCTATCCTGAAACATGCGCCATAGATGCCGAGCTGCTGTTCGCCCTCGAGTCCAGGCACAAGAAAACGATAGATAATCTTATCGAGAGTTTGATTAAGGACTCCTGCCACTCCGAGTATCAGGATTGGATAGCTATAGCGGAACATCCTCTTAAACAGCGAATTATCCCACACATAATGAAAGGCATACACACTGCCGTCAGAAGCCTTGAACTGGCCTCCAGGCATCCACTCCTTGAAGAGCAGAAGCAGTGTCACAATGCTCGTAATGAGATTGATGACGAAGACATAGCCCGCAAGGTATTGCGAATTGTAGAACCAGCTTATCCAAGACGGATGAGACTCATTGATCAATGGGCATACGAGGAAAACTAAGAGATTGAGTCCTATGTTTACCAAGATATTCAGCATCTTGAGGCAAGCAAATTTCTTGGCCTTCTGCTGATAGCGAAGATAGACAAACGGGATACAGGCAAAAGCGTCGATTGCCACAATGATTGCCATAATGGCAATATACTCTGGATGTTCGGCATACCCGAGCCACGACGACAGCTGACTGAGAAATGCAAACACAATCGCAAGGAAGCCCAGAGACAGGCTACCTACCGTGATGAGAGCCGTCGAATAGACATGCATGGGATTCTCGTCCTGCTTGTTTGCAAAGCGGAAGAGTGTAGTCTCCATGCCAAAAGTAAGAAAGACGAGAATGAGAGCCGTAAAGGCATAGAGATTGGTGACGACGCCATATTCACCTGACGAAGCAGGCATCACTGCTGTATAAAGGATGACAAGCAGATAATTGAGAAATCGGCCCACGATGGATGGAAGTCCATACAGAGCCGTATCCTTGAATAAAGTCTTGAGCAACATATCAGAACAATGAGGTTTGGGAATCCTCGGCCATGAATTTGCGAGGTATTTCCCTATGGAGGTGCTTATATGCCAGAAGCGTAGTTTCGCGTCCGCGAGGAGTGCGTTTGATAAAGCCCTCCTTAATGAGATATGGCTCATAGACATCCTCTACGGTACCGCTATCCTCGCCCAGAGCCGTAGCAATGGTAGTCAAGCCGACAGGACCTCCGTTAAACTTATCAATTATGGTGGTGAGAAGCTTGTTGTCGATCTCATCAAGTCCATATTTATCGACACCGAGAGCTTCGAGTGCGAATTTGGCAATCTCGATATCAATCATTCCCTTGCCCTTGACCATGGCAAAGTCACGCACACGACGCAAGAGCGCATTGGCGACACGCGGGGTACCTCGGCTGCGCAGGGCAATCTCGATGGCAGCCTCCTCGGTACAGTGAGAGCCAAGTATCGATGCCGAACGGCCAACAATCTGAGCCAGCACTTCAGTATCATAATATTCGAGATGCATGTTGATGCCAAATCGAGCCCTCAATGGTGCTGTGAGCAAACCGCTGCGAGTGGTAGCGCCAATGAGCGTGAATGGCGCAAGATCGATCTGTATGCTCCTTGCAGCAGGTCCTTTATCAATCATGATGTCGATGCGATAGTCTTCCATCGCGCTGTAGAGATATTCTTCGACGATAGGCGACAGACGATGTATCTCGTCGATAAACAGCACATCGTTGCGTTCGAGCGAGGTAAGCAGACCAGCAAGGTCGCCTGGCTTATCGAGCACGGGGCCTGAGGTAACCTTAAATCCTACCCCAAGCTCGTTGGCTATGATATTCGACAAGGTAGTCTTTCCAAGGCCAGGAGGTCCATGAAAAAGAGTATGGTCGAGAGCCTCGCCTCGCATCTTGGCTGCAGCAACGAAGATGCGGAGGTTTTCAATGACTTTTTCCTGCCCCGAGAAATCGTCAAAAGCAAGCGGACGGAGAGCCTTTTCGACTTCCTTTTCCTGCTCCGACGCACTTCGGGCACTTCTTATATCAAAATCGTTATTCATATTATTCTTATCATAAGTCATGTGACTTTTGACGCAAAAATAGCACAAAAAGTTGATACTGCCAAAAAAAAGTGCAATTTGTTTTGTACTTCTTCAATAATTTATTAACTTTGCGTCGCATTTTCGCACACAGATGCCGTATATGCTCTTTTTTGTCTGGGTAGTTCAATGGATAGAACGGAGGTTTCCTAAACCTTTGATCTGGGTTCGATTCCCAGCCTGGATACTTTTATGCAGGATGGGATCAAACCTGTAAGGTTGAAACCAGC
>JAEDEY010000134.1 GCA_016293065.1 Bacteroidales bacterium | reverse complement strand
AGTTGATGATGGCGTTGTAGTAGTCCTGACGGTCGGCTTCGGTCACCGACTCGTGAAGGAGCTCCTCGATGACGTATGCGAAATCTTCGGTGAGGAGTTTGCGCACCTTAGAGCGCGAGTATTTAACCGATACAACACGAGCCACCTCGACCACCTGATGCAGAGTGATGCGATACCAGTCATCGAGATCCTTTTCGGTCTCGCGCACAAGCTTGAGCTTCTCCTCCGGATAATAGATGAGAGTGCAGAGTTCGTTCTTGTCGGCTTCGCGCATTGTCATGCCGAATACCTCATCGACCTTGCGGCGTATCACGCCCGAAGCATTCTTCAGCACATGGGTGAAAGCCGTCGATTCGCCATGAAGGTCAGACAGGAAATGCTCGGTTCCTTTTGGCAGGCTCAAAATAGCTTCGAGGTTGATAATTTCTGTAGCCGCACTTGAAATTGACGGGAACTTCTCGGCGAGAAGACGCAGATAGCGGTCGTCGGCTTTTACATCGTCAAGACTTATATGTTTGGTCATTTTTGTTCTGTGTTATGCATTATCGCTGCAAAATTAGTATTTTTTGCATTTGCAACAAAACTTTTCTATGAAAAACTGCCTAAAATTTCGCAAACAATGAAATTGCTGCCACCGACAAACGTAGTTACGCCATCAGAAACGGCAGCATTGTAAGCATCTGTGACCGATGGATAGGTCTTGCCGTGCAGTCCGAAGCTGGCAGCCATTGCCTGCAACTCGGAGGCTGGAAGGGCGCGAGGAGTGGGTGCATTGCAGAAGAAATATTCGGCATCTTGCGGCAAGAGACGGAGCACTGCCGAGATGTCCTTGTCGCTCACCATACCGAAGACGATGTTGAGACGGCCTTCGCGGTCGATGATCTGCTGCAACTGCTTGCCGAGATAACGGAAGCAGCCCTCGTTGTGACCAGTGTCGCAGATAACGCGAGGCGAGGTCGAGAGCGTCTGCCAACGACCCATGAGATGGGTGTTGTCGATAACTTTCTTAAATCCTTGAGCCATAACACTATCCGATATTTCAAAGCCGTTGAGGTTGAGCTGATGGATGGCAGCAAGGATGGTGTTGGCATTCTTTGGCTGACAGGCACCCATGAGCGGACTCTCTATAGTGCCGTTGTTGATGGTTTCGTATTCGTTGTGCATATCATCGCCGAAGCATTGGCGCACCCACACAATCTGCGGATAGTCGGACGCGAAAGTGAGTTTCGACACTCTCTCTCGTTCGGCTTTCTGCTCATATACGCCACGCACGGCATCGTCATCGCATTCGCCTATCACGCAAGGCACACCTGTCTTCATGATGCCAGCCTTCTCGGCTGCAATCTGCGGTAGTGTAGAGCCAAGAAACTGAGTATGGTCGAACGATATGTTGGTGATGACCGAAAGCACAGGGTTGATGATGTTGGTGCTATCGAGTCGTCCGCCAAGTCCCACTTCGATTACTGCTATCTCAACTCCCTTGTCGGCAAAATAGCAGAAACCCATCATCGTGGCAAGTTCGAAAAAACTTGGCTGCAGGTCTTTTATCCTGTCGTAATTGCTGGCAGTCCACTTCACCACATATTCATGGTCGATAGGCTCGCCATTGACACGGATTCGCTCGGCAAAGTCGAGGAGATGAGGCGAGGTGAAGAGTCCCACCTTCATGCCAGCCTCTTGGAGAATCGACGCAATGGTGTGAGAACACGAGCCCTTGCCGTTGGTACCAGCCACGTGTATTGTCTTGTATTGCTTATGAGGTTCACCAAGAATACGATCCATCTCGAGCACACGTTCCAAGCCAGGTTTATAGGCATGAGCACCCATGTTCTCGAAAACGGGTAATTGACCGTATAAAAAGTCTAAAGTTTCCTGATATGTCATATTTCGTTGTTTATTTTCGATTTGCAAAGATATAATTTTTTCATCGACAGGGTGTCGAAAACTGATGCAAAAACGAAAATAAGGCACTTAAAATGCGAATTTCGGCATTTTTTGTTGTCGGTTTAATATTTTTTGCGTATATTTGTGCGCTATAAAAAGGAATAAATAAATATAAATAATGGAAGAAAACTACTTGAATAATGATCGAATCATTAAGGTGAACATCGAAGAAGAGATGCGTTCATCTTATATAGATTATTCAATGTCGGTCATCGTAGCACGAGCACTTCCGGATGTGCGCGATGGCTTTAAGCCTGTTCATCGCCGTGTACTGTACGGAATGAACGAACTTGGCAATACATATGACAAGCCAACCAAGAAATGTGCAAGAATCGTAGGTGAGGTGCTCGGTAAGTACCACCCTCATGGCGACAGCTCTGTATATGGAGCACTCGTCCGCATGGCACAGCCTTGGAACCTGCGTTACCTTCAGGTCGATGGTCAGGGTAACTTCGGCTCGGTCGATGGTGATGGTGCAGCAGCAATGCGTTACACCGAGGCACGACTCTCGAAGATAAGCGAAGAGATGCTTCGTGACATAGAGAAGGACACGGTGGATATGATGCCAAACTTCTCGAACGACCACATGGAGCCAAAGGTGCTGCCAACACGCATCCCTACGCTCCTTGTCAATGGTGCCAACGGTATTGCCGTAGGTATGGCAACCAATATGCCGACTCATAATCTTTCGGAAGTAATAGATGGTATTTGCGCATATATCGACAATCCAGACATCACCATCCCAGAGCTCATGCAATATATCAAGGCTCCTGACTTCCCTACAGGTGGTATCATCTATGGCTACGACGGCGTAAAGGATGCCTATGAGACGGGTCGCGGACGTGTCGTGATACGTGCAAAAACAGAGATTGAGACAGACGGTAACAATGAGCGCATCGTTGCTACCGAGATACCTTATGGAGTCAATAAGGCAGAGCTGATCAAGCACATCGCACAGCTTTCTGACGACAAGAAGATCGAGGGCATTGCCAATGTCAACGACGAGTCTGACCGTCAGGGTATGCGCATCGTGATTGATGTGAAGAAGGGAGTAAATGCCAATGTATTGCTCAACAAGCTCTTCAAGATGACTGAGTTGCAGTCGAATTTCAGTGTCAACAACATCGCTCTCGTGCCAATACCTGGACATCCACAGGCTCTTGGTATGCCAAAGCTGCTCAACCTTAAGGATCTTATCACATACTTCGTGGCTCACCGTCATGAGGTGGTGATACGTCGCACCAAGTTTGACCTCAATGAGGCAGAGAAGCGTGCACACATCCTCGAGGCTCTCATCATTGCCTGCGACAATATCGATGAGGTGGTGCGCATCATACGTGCAAGCCGCACTCCAGCCGACGCCCAGCGTAACCTGGAGGCTCGATTCAACATAGACGAGATTCAGTCGAAGGCCATCGTGGATATGCGTCTCAGCCAGCTCACAGGTCTCCGCATAGAGGATCTACACAAGCAGTATGAAGATGTGATGAACCTCATTGCTTACCTCAAGTCAATCCTTGCCGACGATGCTCTCTGTATGAAGGTGGTTCGTGATGAGATGACCGAGATAAAGGAGAAGTTCGGCGATGAGCGTAAGACCGAAATCAACTACTTTGGCGGCAACTTCAACGAGGAAGACTTGATTCCGAATGACGATGTTGTCATCACTGTCAGCCACATGGGCTATATCAAGCGCACCAAGCTCAGCGACTTCAAGGCACAGGGACGTGGCGGCGTAGGAAGCAAGGGAAGCGGCACACGCGACTCTGACTTTATTGAATATATGTATAGCGCGAAGAACCACAACTGGATCATGTTCTTCACAGAGAAGGGCCGTGCGTTCTGGATGAAGGTATATGAGATTCCGGAATATGCCAAGAACCAGAAGGGCCGTGCTATTCAGAATATGCTCAACGTCACCGAAGACGACAAGGTGACAGCATTCATCAAGATCAATTCGTTCAAGGATCACGAGTTTAACAACGAGCATTATCTTGTCTTTGCCACCAAGCGCGGTATTGTCAAGAAGACCAAGCTCGCTGCTTATGCCCGTCCTCGTGCCAACGGTATCATTGCCATCAACCTTCAGGAAGGCGACTCGGTTGTTGCAGTCACTCTCACCGACGGTTGGCAGCACATCGTCATGGCAAACCGCAACGGACGTGCCATCACCTTCCCAGAAGACAAGGTTCGTACCATGGGACGTGTGGCAACAGGTGTGCGCGGACTCAAGCTCGATGATGACAACGATGAGGTTATCGGCATGATTGCACTGCATCGTGCAGACCTTGCCAATGAAGAGCCATTGGCAGAAGAGGTCGAGACAATCGACGAGGCAACAAACGAAACAGAGCAGCCACAGGGCGACTCACTCTTCGGAGACTCACTCTTCGCTGATGAGGACTTCAACGAAGAAATGGCAGAAGAAGCTGTCGATGATGCAGATGACTCGGA
>JAEDEY010000133.1 GCA_016293065.1 Bacteroidales bacterium | reverse complement strand
TGCCTGTACCGTCCATCACATCGAAAGAGTGGCTTCCTGTTGCATCTGTTATGGTAATGCGATGACCTCCGGAAATGGCAGAAACAGATACGGTTGGACTTACGCCGTCATCTCCGGGTTCACCTTTTGAACCATCGCTCACGGTTGCGGTTGTTGTACCGTTCTTGTCTTGTATGGTGATCGTGGCAACGCTTCCGCTCTTGCTTACAGTTGCAGTAGGAGAGTATCCGGCATCACCGGGAGTTCCCTTTACCATTCCAGCATCAATGGTAGCACCGCTTGACAATGTCAGAATGAGGTGACCGCTGGAATTGATGGTAACTCCGGTCACGGAAATTCCGTCCGTTCCGTCCTCGCCATCAGATACGGACGCACTTACAACGGTGCCTTCTTTTTTGGTGATGGAAATAGTAGCCGTGTCACCAACCTTGCTCACGGTTGCATTGATGTTGTTTGCCTGTGACATAGTCTGAGCAAGAGCGGTAAATTCGTTCGTAGACTCTATCTCGGAGTCAGAACATATGCTGTCCTCCACGCACAGAGCAAAGCGAGGAGATGTAATCTGCCTGTTGTCCCCTCCGTATACAGTAACCTCGCACTCAACAACACCCACGGAAGCGGATGTCTGATTCGTAAGGCTATATGTAATGACATTGTTGGAGATAGTACAATCGTTATACAGAACGGTACCGTCAGGCTTTTTGGCTCTGAATACTGCGCTACAGTCGCTTGCAATAGCGTATGGCTTGCCTCCGTCTGTCAATGTTATGAGAATCTTCCGCTTGGAGTCTCCCTTTTTAACGTTCAGCATTACCTGTGAGGAAGTATCGTGGATGTCAAGCGACACCCGGTATATCGAGTCGTTCATAGTTTACTCCTCCGTTCTTATTTGAATGATATCACGCAGGGAGGGAATATATAAACCCCCCCTGCGTTCTGCCGCTTACTTTACCCAGTTGTCGATGTCCTTTGATTTCTCCGTTCTGTCATACCCAAGAAGCGCGTATGCGTTGAGCAGATATCCCTTGATGCTTGCCCTATCCGACCTCGTCATTCCGACATATATCGGTTTGAAGTGACTTGTTATCTGAGAAGCAAGCGTCTTCTTATCGACTCCGTTTTCTGTGTACTCTTGGATAACAGCTCGCAAGTCATTACCGGTTTCTACAGCAGAGAAGAAGTCATCGTACTTAGCATATCCATCGGAAGTTCCGTTCTCGTCTTCATAGTTCCACTTGTCAATCTTCCAATATACATCGTCATCGGTCAGCTCCTTACCTGTATACTCTGCTATTGTCTTCAGCAATTTAGATGCTTCGTCTGAGTCTATCTTTCCATCGATGTAGTCTTGCTTTACTCGGCTTGTCAATGCTGAATTTATTGAGTCTGCACTTACAGAGTTGCTCTGCATCTGTGCATAGAGCTTAACAGCTTTGTTAGTGTTTCCGTTAACAATAGCCTCATACATTTTTTCGTATGCCACAGAGGACGAGTCTGGGGATGTTTGGAATTTCAGCTCTCCGTTTCCTATGTTGCCAACAACCGTATTCCAAACAGCTATAGCATCTCTTGCAATGTTGCTCATAGGAATACCGCTTACGGAAGATGCCATAGACAATGCGGAACTAATCAGCTTGTGGAGCTTGAAGTAATCGTAATTATCGATGGTACGCTTAAATTGTTTGCCGAGGTCAATTGCCTTCGTGTACAGTTGCATGTCAGGTCTGTCTGTATTGCCGTATATTGCATATTCGACTATGTCAGCGATATAAGGCATCATACTTGTCGGTAACAGATTTTGCAATGCACTTCTCTTAAACTTTTCAAGCATCTTCTCAATGAATGTCTCATAGTCATCGTCATCCCTTGCGGCATCCAACGGTGCCGTAACAAGTGCATTAATGAGCTGAGTCAATACGAAGACTGTGACTGTGGTTGCAATCGGCTTTCCGTTCATTTTGAGAGCTGACTTCTTGCCTGTCCGTGCAGCATCGGCAGAGTATCTGTCATACTGTCTGAGCAGTGTGTTATATGAAGTCATAGACTCGGACATAAACGATGATGTCATTCTGTGGAAGAAGCTGTCTGACCTCATCCATTGAGACTTGGTGAGGACTGAGTCAACAACCTGTGTCCTTATGATAATGTCATCAAACCTTTCGCCTGTTTTTGCAATGAGTTCATCATTGGTAATACCTTTGTTTTTCTCACTCACCTCTGCCTTACAAGCATTCCATAACACCGCCCAAGTAAAGTTATCTCCGGCTTCTGCTAAGAACATTGACTTCTCTGTAATCTTGTCTGCAAAGGATGCGTTCTTCAGCACCTTAACCTCAAGAGGTCTGCTGACATCTACATCGTAGTAACCCATAGATTTCCATTTGCCGAAGGAAGAATTTGCTACCATCTCGTTGTATGCATTCTTTTTTGCCTCGCCCACCAAAGGTTTAACGTACTTAGGACTTATAAGTTCCATTGCTCTTGTGATTGAGAATGGCTGCTGAATTGCCACTCGCAAGTTCGCCGAGACAGCTACCCTGTTTACAATACGAAGGTTCTTGAATGCTATGCTCTCGGAAAGACCTCCTGAGTTTTGGCTGTTGATTGACTCAAGCAATCTGCGGATGTACTCATCTGCATTCTTGCCATAAGCCTGTCGGAGAGCTTCCTTAACAGAAACCTCGCTTATCTTGTTTTCAACATCCTGTGTCTCTCGGTAGTTAAACCACTTAATAAGGTCAATTACAGGTAACGCCCAAGCATTGTAGAGTGCCATCTCTGACATATGATCGTTAAAGGTTTTAAAGATGTCTCCAACGATAATTGCATTGTCGGCATGAATATTTCTCTCCTTCGTGAATGACTTGTTGAGCAGAGCATATATGTTTGCTCTCTTCTGCCTTGCTTCATATTCAGAGCCAGCTTTGATTGTCTTGATAGGATAATAGTTTTCAATGTTGCCGAATGCGTGATATCCGAATCGTGTCATTGAAATCTTGTTACCCCAAGAAGCACCCGTTTCCGACATAAACTTTTCGAGACTTTCTGCCACCTGCTTTTGCCGTTCTGTAAGCACGTTATCAATGGAAACAGCCTCTTCAAATGTCACATAGGTGTCTCCGAATCTTGTTTTCTTCTTACCGATTACAAGATCATCAAATCTTATACCTCCACCCTCAATAATGTGTCTCTTGGCATCAGGATCACGAAGTAAGTTGTGGAACTCCATAAGGAACGCTGTGCTTACTTCATAGGTTTTGCCTTGAATCGTAATCTTGTGTAGTTCCTCTCTCCACTTGTTGACTTCTTCCGCTGTGTATGCTGTTTGGACAAAGTTATCAATGGCTTCAACATTGTCAGCCATTGTTTTTTGTCCTTGCATCAACATTTTCATAAGAGTTATGCCGGAATCACCGAAGCGATCAAAGACTGTTATAGGCTGTGCATAGTCCCAACGAAGCAACTTGTCGACAGCGTCTAACATTGTATTATGAGTCTTTCCAAACAATGGTTTAAGGTGGATAATCGTATTGTTTGCAATCGACTCTACATCAGAGGACATGTTGGTATAGAACTTGGATGCTTGGTTGATAGATGTCTGTAGCGACTTAATCAGCTTATAAAGGTCGCTGAGTTCCTCGCTATTCATCTTCCTCACATAGAATGTTTCCTCGGCTTTGTACTTCTCTTCAAGCATTGTGGACATCTTTTTAAGCCACTCAAGCATATCAGCAGAAATATCAAGCTGACCATAGTCTGCTTCAATGGATACCTTCGCAAGATTGTCGGCAAGGTTAGAGATTGAAAGTCTTAACTCAGCTCTTGTCTTGTTTGCTTTTCCTTCTCTTACATTGCCATTATTATCAAAGGTTGTGAAGTCAAGTGCTTTGAGGAAGTTAGCTACCGACTTGCCAAACACTTCAGGAATAACCGTCTTTGCTGACGGATGCTCAAGGCGGTATTGAATGTCATAAGCAATCTTTTCGATCTTATTTACGAACTCATGCTTTCTTCTGTTTTCAACTCCGCTCTTGATTCTTTCCTGATATCGATTCATCAGTTCGCGTTGAGTCTGAACGGCTTTCTCTCGATATGCGCTCAGAGCCTCTTTTCCTGCATTCTCAGCCTTCTTCTTTGCAAGTGTCCTCTCTCTATCGATGACATCCTTCAAAGGCTTTGTAGCCTCTAATTTCAGAAGCTGCTTGTCGAATTTGCTGATGAGGTTTGCTGTCTTTGTAGCCTCTGCCTGAAGTTTACTGATTTGCTCTGCATCCCTGTGTCCTTTCGCAAAGGAAAGTTCCTTGATCTTTGCCCTGAGTTCCGTCAGTTTCTTCTGCTCATCGTTGATGGCATTAATCTGAGCCTTGTAGTCTGCAAGCAATTTCTTTTCTTCATCTTTCTGCGC
>JAEDEY010000132.1 GCA_016293065.1 Bacteroidales bacterium | reverse complement strand
CGCTTCATACCCTGACGAAGGTTGAAGCCATCAAGTTCCTCGCGCTGGTTTTCAGCCAAGAGAGCAGTAATCTCCTGACGAAGGAGTTCGTTAAGTTCATCGGTACCGACATATTTATCCTTTGCAACACGATCCTGGATACGCTCGATGATACGCAGAGTAGTCTCCACACCGACATCGCTGGTGACCAGAATCTCCTCAAGATTATCGAGCACATCATCGTCGATGGTGCTACGGCCAGCCACAGCGTGAGCTATCTTAGAAAAAATACTCTGTTTGGTCTTGTCAAGACCATTATCCAAAGTCTCTTTATCTTTCTTCTTGAAAAAGTCAAAAAATCCCATAGTAAAAATAATTAAAAACCATTCTGAGACAGCGCGTCAATTTACTTTACACTGAGTGCAAAGATACAGTTTATTTTTGACACCCCCAAATAATGTCAGATAAAAAGAAACTGCAACGGAACATTTGCTTGTCCATTGCAGTCCTTATATTTCAGTTGAACTGAATTTTCGCGAATAAACTGATTGCAAATTACTTTGCAAGAATCTCCTTAACCTTCTCGTTAGGAACCATCTGCTCCTCGAAGATATATGCACCAGTCTTAGGAGACTTAACCATGCGGATTACCTTTGAGAATGTACGGCCATCACCTTTTTGGAGGGTTGCAACTACTTTTTTTGCCATAGTAATCTAAATGTTTTAATTATTACTTAATCTCCTTGTGGATTGTATATCTCTTGAGGAATGGGTTGTACTTCTTCAACTCGAGACGCTCAGTTGTATTCTTGCGGTTCTTAGTTGTGATGTAGCGAGACATTCCTGGAACGCCTGTACCCTTCTGCTCAGTGCATTCAAGGATAACCTGAACGCGATTGCCTTTAACTTTCTTTGCCATAGTTATATCTCCTTGAAATTAACCGATTACATATCCTGCATCACGGAGTGCTGCAGTGATACCCTTCTTATTGATTGTACGAATAGCTGCAGTTGAAACCTTGAGATAAACAAAGTCATCGAGTTCTGGAACATAGAACTTCTTAACCTGCAGGTTTACATTGAACAAGCGCTTAGTGCGACGCTTCGAGTGTGAAACGTTATTTCCGCTACCTGCCTTCTTACCAGTGAGCTGACAAATTTTAGACATATTGGTCGTTGTTTTATATCGGCGGATTCCGGGTGGCACATTAGAGTGGATGTACGTCCTTGCCCGCACTGATACGGATGTTTAATAGTTAATAATTCTGTGCTTTATGTGATAAACTGTAGAATGTGCGGTTGGGGCAGGTGCATCACTCCCTACCCTGGGGTGCCACAATACAATTACCTTCAAAAGCGGGTGCAAAGATATGAATTTCTTGTCAATCTGCCAAATAAATCCTCACTTTTTTGCTTTTTTCTTGGCAATTAGTTCTTCCAAGAGCTTCAAAGAAGCATCTGCGGCTTGCAAAATCACATTTTCTCGGTCTCCTTGAAAGCAGAATGTGCGTGCTATTGTCTCATCTGGAATATGTGCGGCAATACACACTGTGCCCACAGGCTTGCCCGGTTCGGCTCCTCCAGGTCCAGCTATTCCGGTCGTTGACACCGAGCAGTCCGACTGAAGCAATCGTGCCACTCCTTCTGCCATCTGACAAGCTGTTGATTCGCTCACTACACCCTCGCTCACATCGACACCAAGCACCTGTTCCTTGACCGAAACGGCATAAGACACCACCGCCCCCTTGAAATAAGCCGACGAGCCAGCGACAGCCGTTACCATCGAGGCTATAGTGCCACCGGTACAGCTTTCAGCCGAAGACAAAGTATATCCGTATGCGGTCATCAGCTGACCGATACGGATACCCATTTCGTTATCGTTGCAGAACCTCATACCTGGTCTTTGATATTGTCACGACACTCATTGATATATGCCAAGAGCTTCTCGCTGTCGTGTTGCCTGATAATCTGTGACAGATGATGAAGTCGGTCGCAGATAAGATCTATCTGCTTTGGAGAATGTGGATTGAAGAGAATCTCGGTGAGGAGATAATCATCCTCGTTAAGCAATCCTCGGGCAATAGCCATGTGCTTCTTGAACGTTGTACCCGGAGCATCCTGAGGCTTCATGACTCCGGTGAAAGCGAGCGTTGAGACAAACGGAATACTGAGAGAATAGGCAATGGTCTCGTCATGCTCTTCGAACGTATAGTCATAGATATTCAGTTTCAATCCGGCATATACCTCACGGAAGAAAGCCTTGCCAAACGGATCAGACTCCTTGATGATAACAGTATAGTTCTGGCTCAAATCAGCAAGATTGGCAAAAGTCGGGCCGAACATCGGGTGTGTTGACACGAAAGGATGACCTGCCTCCTTGTAAAACTCAGGAAGACCCGTCTTGACCGAAGCAATATCCGAGATCATGCACTTTGGATTGAGATAAGGCAGAACCTCCTTGAAAGCCGAAAGAGTATTCTTGATTGTCACAGCATTGATGAGCAAGTCGGGGTCAAACTCCTTGATCTCGTCCATCGTCGTAAAGCGACGAGTATTCAGGCAATAGCGCAGTTTCTCGGGATGACGCGCATAGACAGCCACATCGTGCTCCATGCACAATGTATCTGCCATGAACATGCCCATCTTGCCTGCTCCTAAGATAACTATTTTCATAACCTTGTTATTTATTATTAATGAGTGCAAGCTGCTTGCGCACCGACTCTGCATGAATAGCCTCAAACACTTCCTTGACAAACTCTTCGCTCATGCCCATCTCTACACCTTGCTGAGAGCGTTTTGTAAGAATCTCGTCATAGCGTCCAGCCTGGAGCACCTGCACATCATTCTCCTTCTTGTACTGGGCAATCTCGCCTGATACGCGCATACGCTTTGCAAGAATCTCGAGAATCTGTTCGTCAATCTCGTCTATTTGGTGACGAAGGTCAGTCAACGACTCTGTAGTTACTGCATGATCGCGGATCACGAGTTCCGAGAGAATCTGCTGAAGTGTTTCAGGAGTAACCTGCTGCTTGGCATCACTCCAAGCACAATCTGGATTACAGTGACTTTCGATAATGAGACCATCGAAGCCAAGATCCATAGCCTGCTGAGAGAGTGGCTGTACGAGATCGCGACGTCCTCCGATGTGAGATGGATCGCAGATAATAGGCAGATTTGGATAACGACGACGGAGCTCGATTGGCAAGTGCCACTGTGGAAGGTTGCGGTAGATCTTCTTGTCGGCACTTGAGAATCCTCGGTGGATCACTCCGATGCGAGTGATTCCAGCGCGATAGATACGTTCGATGCCACCTATCCAGAGCTCGATATCAGGGTTTACTGGATTCTTGATGAGCACAGGCACGTCATGACCTTTCAGCGCATCTGCAATCTCCTGCATAGCGAAAGGATTGGCTGTGGTGCGTGCACCTATCCAAAGGATATCGACACCAAAAGCGAGTGCCGCATCGACATGAGCCTTTGTAGCAACCTCAACGGCGGTGTACATGCCAGTCTCATGCTTGAGACGCTGAAGCCAAGGAAGACCTACGACACCTACGCCCTCGAAGCCTCCTGGCTTGGTACGAGGCTTCCAGATGCCTGCACGGAAGATCTTGATGCCCTTTGCGGCCAATTCACGTCCTGTTGTCATTACCTGTTCTTCACTCTCTGCACTACAAGGACCAGCAATCACCAGTGGTCGTGTAGCTTCAATACCTGGAAGAAGTATTGATTCAAATTCCATTTCCATAATATATTCAATTTATCATTAATAATTACCTAACATTACAGTCCTGCACTCTTGATACGACTGAGAGCTTCCTGCATCTTCTCAACAGGGGCACAGAGTGATATTCGTATGAAACGCTCTCCATTCTTGCCGAAGATAAAACCTGGAGTGATGAATACTCTTGCATTCTGGAGTATTGGCTCAGTGAGAGTTTCGCATGTCTCGAAATGCTCTGGAATGCGCCCCCAAAGGAAGAGTCCACTCTGCTCAATGTCAAATTCACATCCGAGGTGCTTCATAATCTCTTCGGCTGCTATGCGGCGTTCGCGATAGGCTTTGTTCTGCTCCACGAAGAACTCCTTTGGATTATTCAGGGCTGCCACCGCAGCTTTCATCACCGGACGGAACATACCCGAATCGACATTGCTCTTCACGCGTGTAATCCACTGTATGAACTCCTTCTTCGCACAACAGATACCCTGTCGCCATCCAGCCATACTGTGAGTCTTTGACATCGAGTTGAACTCGATGCAGATATCCTTTGCGCCTTCAATCTGAAGGATACTGAGAGGATTGTCGTTGAGTATGAAGCTATAAGGATTATCGTTGACAATCACTATCTGATGACGGTGGCCGAAATCAACAATCTTCTTCAGAAGCTCGCGCGATGCCTTATGACCAGTCGGCATGTGAGGATAATTGACCCACATCACCTT
>JAEDEY010000030.1 GCA_016293065.1 Bacteroidales bacterium | reverse complement strand
ATAGCACCCGGTAGGAGCAAACCACCCTTGCCATCGATCACAACATCGGCAGCCGACTCGGCAAAAGCGTCGATGTCGTCGTCGCCTTCAAAAAGTATTGCAGTTATGACTCCCTCGCTGAAAGCCACTGCCCCTTTATGCAGACTGCCATCGGTAAAGACCCTGACATTGCGGATCAGAGTTGTGGAAACTTGCGCGTCCATGAAGATATCTTAAGTTTTATTACCCCGATAAATGCCTCGCTGAAGATGCCTCCACTCATCTTGCTTGTGCCGAGCACGCGATTGGTGAAGATGATAGGAACCTCGACAATCTTGGCACCCATCATGCAGGCAGTGTATTTCATCTCAATCTGAAAGGCATAACCCTTGAACTGTATGAGGTCGAGCTCCATCTTCTCGAGGAGGCGACGTGTGTAGCATACGAAACCGGCGGTGCTGTCATGAACATTCATGCCAGTGACCAAGCGCACATAGACCGAGGCATAGTATGACATCAGCACACGACCGATAGGCCAGTTGACAACATTGACGCCCGACACATAACGTGAGCCAATGGCAAGGTCGGCACCCTGATTGGCACATGCATCGTGAAGCTTGATAAGATCATCGGGATTGTGCGAAAAGTCGGCATCCATCTCGAAGATATAGTCGTATTCGTGCTCCAAAGCCCACTTGAATCCCGCAATGTAGGCAGTGCCTAAGCCTTGCTTGCCCTGACGCTCCATGATATGGAGCTGAGGGTACTCGGCCTGCAGGTTCTTGACGATGGCAGCAGTGCCATCGGGAGAGGCATCGTCAATTACAAGAATCTCGAAAGGTTGGCTCAGTCCAAACACATATCTGATAATATTCTCTATGTTTTCTTTCTCGTTGTATGTAGGAATTAATACCAGACAACGATCGTTTGAATTATTCGGCATTGCAAATATCAATTTATAATGGTGCAAAGATAGTCAGAATTTGACTTTTATCGTAATTTATTCGAGTATTTTTGGCTTTTATTGCGAAAAAGCACGGGAATAGATGCTAAATTGTGGATTTTTTCTTAATTTTGTACGTCCAATAAATGTATAATCACAAGCAATCATAATTAATCGACAATGAAATTCCGAACAATTATCATACTTTTTCTTTCATGTTTCTGCATAAATGCAGGAGCTGTGACACTCAACGAAGCCAAAGCACTTGTGACTGCCAACGAGTATGGCAGGGCGGTGGTTGCTTTCCGCAGCCTGATACAACAGCCGAGGTATGCCAACAATGCCGAATGCAACAAGTACTATGGACAATGTCTTTGCATGACGGGTAGCTATGCCGAATCTCTAAAATACCTTGAGAAGGGTGCTAAGGGCGGCAAGGTTGGTGCTTACTGGTATATGGGTATCAGCAAACAGCACCTCTATGACTTTGAGGGAGCCATCGAGGCTCTTGATAAATATAAGTCGAGTCTAAATAAGAACTCCTCATGGGTGCCACGCACCGACAGTATCATCTCGGAATGTGAACTTGGTATGCGAGCTCTCAGCCGTGTGCAGGATGTGGTCATTGTCGATAGCCTCATGGTGCCGAAAGCGAGTTTCTTCTCGTACTATAAGTTAGGCTATGAGTCGGGTTCGGTCATTACTCCTGCAGCCTGTGGCGGACAGATTGCCGAACTTGCTGATTCTTGTGCGACGGTGTTTGAGACATTGGCAAAAGACTATCGACTGTTTTCGCTCGATGACAAGGAGAATGGCACGAGCAACCTATATGCTTCGTCGTTTTTCGAGGATCACTGGAACGATGCGGAGAAGATAGAGTCGGTGGGAGGAGAGTCGTGCCGAGTGGCTTATCCATTCATGCGCACAGATGGCGAGACACTTTATTTCGCTTGTGACAGTACGCCAGGTTTAGGAGGATACGACATCTATGTCACTACCTACAATTCTGATACCCATTCGTTCTATGCCCCAAGCCGATTAGGAATGCCATTCAACTCACCATATAACGATTATATGATGGCAATCGACGAGACCAATCAGGTGGGATGGTGGGCCACCGAACGTAATGCCAGTCCTGGGTTTGTGTGTATCTATGTCTTCTTGCTAGAAGACCAGCCAGAGTATCTTGAAGGGATGCAGGTATCAAGAGCCCGCATAGACTGCATTGCCGACACATGGCGAGCCGAAAACTATGACGAACTGCTTGCAGCAATCAGAAATCCCATTAATCCGAATGAGCAGACTATGCCTGAGCTTTTTATACCTATACGCGAGGGTAAAGTCTATGACTCGCTCGACGACTTCAAAAACGAGAAGGCTCGTCTTGCCTACGAGAACTATCGTCGTGCGAAAGAAAGCCTTGATGTGGCAAAGGAAGACCTCAGTCAACTGCGTGATGACTATCGCAATGCTTCTGCAGCCGCTCGCAGTGCCCTCAAACCACAGATTTTGCAGAAAGAGACTCAGGTCAATAATCTGTATGAGCAGATAGCGCGTTTGGCAAAAGAATATAGGAACTTGGAAAGTGAGTAATTGTATAATTCTTAATAGTTAAATATCATGATACCGGCTTCTGAATTGATCATCAACGCCGATGGAAGTGTGTTCCATCTGCATCTGCGACCAGAACAGCTTGCCGACAAGATTGTCATGTGTGGCGATCCGGGTCGTGTCGATATGATTGCATCGTTTTTCGATACAAGAGAATGTGAGGTGACGAGCCGAGAGTTCCATACTATTACAGGAACGTATAAAGGCAAGCGCATCACGGCCTTGAGTCATGGCATAGGTCCTGACAATATCGACATAGTAGTGACTGAACTTGACGCATTGAAGAATGTAGATTTCGAGACTCGCGAGATTCGTCCAGAGCATCATCAATTGGTAATGGTGCGTATTGGAACGTGCGGTGGCTTGCAGCCTTTCGTGCCGACTGGATCATCGATAGTGAGCGAGAAGTCGATTGGTTTTGATGGGGTGCTCAACTGGTATGCTGACCGCGACAAGGTGGCTGACCTCGAGTTTGAGAAAGCCCTGACTGAATATATCAAGTACCCAGAGAAGGCGGCTGCGCCATACGTGGTCAGCGCCGACGAGGAACTCGCTGCACGCATCTGTGGCGATGATATGGTGATGGGTATAACGATAAGTGCTATTGGCTTTTATGGCCCACAGGGACGAGAAGTGCGACTGAAGATTGCTTCACCAGGCATCAATCAGCGAATCGAGTCGTTTGAATATAAGGGCAGGAAGATCACCAACTATGAGATGGAGTCGGCTCCATTGGCAGGCTTCGCACGTATGCTTGGACATAAGGCAGTCACGGTATGCAGTGTCGTCGCCAATCGTGTGGCGAAGAACTCTTCGACCGAATATAAAGATGCCATGAGGGAACTTGTACAGAAGGTACTGGAGAGAATATAGTTTTTCATTAAGGGAGTTAATGGTAGTTAGATCCGTTAACTTCCACTAACTCCCTGAGCTAAATGCTAACTTACTAAGAATTAGTTGTTACTATCGAAATAATAAGTGATTGTACCAGTTACATTGCCTGCGCCTTCTTTTACTGCAAAACGAGCTTTCTTGGCAGCTTCGACGGCAGCTGAACGGACGGATTGATTAGCTATGGTCGTGCCTGAAGTCGGTTCGGCTGCAATGACTTGTCCGTTGCCGTTGACCGTGATTTTGACTACCACCTTACCGTTGGCATTGACATTGAACGTCGGCTTAGGCAGAGAACCGACTAACCCTCGTCCGCCGAGGTCGTAATCGCCATATCCGGCATTGCCACGGCTCGCACCAGTCGTATTGTTACCTTTCACACTGCCTTGTGTTCCGTTGGCAGTGTTGCCTGTCCCGCTGTTCTTGCCGAATGCGCCAGTCACAAGGTTCTGAGCAGCCGCACGTTTCCTTGCCTCCTCTTCGGCTTTGCGTCGAGCCTCTTCCTCTGCTTTTCGCTTAGCCTCCTCTTCTGCCTTGCGCTTTGCTTCCTCCTCTGCTTTGGCTTTTGCCTTGGCCTCTGCTTCCGCTTTCACTCGTGCATCCTCAGCACGTTTTGCCTCTTCAGCCTGTTTCTTTTTGCGTGTTTCTTCCTCTGCCTTACGTTTTGCTTCTTCTTTTTTCTTCTTTTCGGCAGCCAAGGCGGGGGCATCTTCAATATTCTGGGCAATGAGAGGCTGCTCTGGTGCAGGTTCAGGGACTGCAGGCTCTGGTGCAGGAGCTGGCTCTGCTGCGGGTTCGGGAGCTGGAGTTGGTTCAACAATATCTGATGCATCCAAGCGGGTACTCTCGTTGCCCGACGACAGTTCGACCTCGCCAGCCATGAGCAACACTCCGCTTTCTTCCTCTGGAGCCTGATATTTGAATCCAAGGAATACAAGCAAAAGGATAATCAGCACATGCACGGCAATCGTGATGCACAGACTTATTATCTTGTCTTTCTTTGATTCGTTGTTCATTATTTATCTGCTTTAACTACTCCGTTAACTACTTTATCGGCCTTGTCGCCAAAACCATTCGGAAATGCTCTCGATTGGCGATGTCGAGAATCTTGATTACCTCGCTATAAGGCACTGTCTCGTCGGCATAGAGAGCCACATACATATCTGGCTCTTCGAGCTGCATGTTCTGCAGCCAAGGAGTGATCTCGTCGAACGACACCGAGTGCTCGCGTTCGTTGCCGAAAGCCACATAGTAGTTGAGGTCTTTGTCGATGGTCACTCTTGCCAAAGGCGTTGCCGACGTCTGTTTCTTGCTTTGAGGCAAGAGCACCTTGATAGCATTAGGGAATACCACCGTCGAAGTGACCATGAAGAATATCAGCAGGAGGAAGATGACATCGGTCATCGACGACATGCTGAATGTGGTCTGTATCTTGTTTCTTCGTTTCAGTGCCATAGTGTTATTTCTTTTCAGGAAGGTCGGTCGAGATGAGATCCATGAACTCGAGAGTCTTAGCCTCCATCTCGTTTACAACCTTGTCGAGTTTGCCGACCAAATAGTTGTATGCAAACATGGCGATAATACCCACGATGAGTCCTGCTACGGTAGTGGTGAGCGCCTGATAGATACCGCTTGAGAGCAGGGTGATATCGGCATTGTTGCCAGCACTTGCCATATCATAGAAAGCACGTATCATACCTGTCACAGTGCCAAGGAAGCCTATCATCGGAGCGCCTGACGAGATAGTGGCAAGCATGGTGAAGCCTTTCTCCATCTGAGCAATCTGCAGGTTGCCTACATTTTCGATGGCACTCTGTATGTCGGCTGCAGGACGGCCGATGCGCATGATGCCTTTTTCAATCATAGCTGCGTATGGAGCACGGGTCTGTTTGCACACCTTGATGGCTGAATCGCGCTTTCCGTCGATGAGGAACTCGCGGATGCGGTCCATGAAATAAGGGGCATCCTTCGATGCCTTACTGATGACCAGATAGCGTTCGACAAAGATATAGATGGCAAGAACCGATAGCAGAGCCAGAGGAATCATGAGCCATCCACCATTGAGAGCCATCTGCCAGAACGATAGACCTTCGGCACTTTCAGCTGTGTTCTGGAGCATCTGGAGAGAGTCGGCAGACATTGTGCTGTCTGCATTTGGCATAGTCAATTGAAGTAGAAATGTTGCGATTGTCATATATTATAGCAATTATTTGTCGGTTTGTTATTGAAAAACTTGGAAATATCCGAGAAACTTGGCATCTTTGCATCGTTGAGACGGATATCGAGTGCAAAAATAGTAATATTTCGTTAAACACTCAACTTTATTGGCATAAAAAGGTCAGTATTTTTGATTATTTATATAATTGCAGTAATTTTTTAATTCAGAAACAATGAAGATTGCCCTGTTTGGAGCAGCAAAGCCTGCGGCATGTGACCAGATAAAACAGATATTGGAGAAGCTGGACGATGTGGAACTTATCGACGGAGATGTCTCGGTCGAAGGTGCCGACATGGCTTTCAGCATAGGTGGCGATGGCACTTTCCTGCGCACCGCCTCAAAGATCGGTCAGTCGGGTATCCCTATACTTGGCATCAATGCCGGGCGCTTGGGTTTCCTTGCCGATGTCCAGCTCGACGAGATTGAGACTGCCATTCCGAGCATCGTGCGTGATGCACAATATGAGGTGGAATGCCGAAACCTCCTGCAGCTTGACATTCCAGAATGCCAGCAGCCATACCAGCGCTTTGCTCTGAACGAGGTGGCTATACTGAAGCGTGATGTGTCGTCGATGGTGTCGGTGTCGGTGTCGGTCGATGGCATATTGCTCAATCAGTATGATGCTGACGGTCTGATAGTGGCTACGCCAACGGGTTCGACTGCCTATGCCATGAGTGCCGGAGGACCAATCCTGCAGCCACAGTCACATTGTTTCGAGATTGTGCCTATTGCTGCTCATTCGCTTACGGCTCGTCCGTTGGTCATCAACGATTCTAGCGTTCTCGATATTGAGGTCGCGAGTCGCAACAACCTCTTTCTCGTAGCTATCGACGGACTCCCTCTGCATCTCACCACACAATATAAGTTGCAGCTGCGCAAGGCTGACCACACGATAGGCGTGGTGCGCCGCTCGAACAGCACCTTCTATGATACGCTCCGGAAAAAACTGATGTGGGGTGGAGCGGTCGTTCAGACGATGTAATACTCACGTCATTCCTTTTCTATGATCTTTATACCCAACACTTTCTCAAAGCGGTCGCGCATTTTCGGCATCAGCGACTTGCGGAGGGAGAGTTTGAGGCGACAGTCGATGGTGAAGTCCTGAACTAGAACTTTTGCACCTTCCTCTTTTACTATGCGCATTGCTTCGCCCATCAGTGGGTATTCGAAATAGACTTCTAACGTGTCTTCTATTAGTTTTTCGACAATATCGGCTGCAGAGAGAGCTTCGGCAGCGGCAGTGCGGTATGCCTCGATGAGTCCGCTCGTGCCCAGTTTGATACCTCCGAAATAACGCACCACAATGACCACAAGGTCGGTGAGGTTGAACGAGTTGATCTGTCCTAAGATGGGCTTGCCTGCTGTACCTGATGGCTCTCCGTCGTCGTTGCTGCGGAACTCCAGTCGTTGGTGACCTATCATATAAGCCCAGCACACATGACGCGCATCATAGTATTCCTTCTTGTACATGGCAACAATCTCCTTCGCTTCTTCTGCACTCGTGCAGGGTTCGGCAAAAGAGAGAAACTTGCTCATCTTCTCTTTATATAGACCTTCTGAGCTTTTGATTATGGTGCGGAAGGTATCGTCCATAATTGTTTTAGGTAGATAAAGTAGATAATTTCCTTGTGACAAATTTTATTTGTCTTTATCTCCTTTAACTTCTTTATCTCCCTTATCTTATTTCCTTTTTTTTCAGTTGACTATTTAATAATTGGCTATCTCGCATTGAATAGATCCAACGCGTTTCAGATGGATGACAACGCAAAGAGGAACTCTTGCCTCGTCTTTGGTTAGCCATACGTAGAGAGGAGCACCGTCCTCGCCCTTGACATTGAAACGCAGCTCAATCTTATAGGCAGGGTATTTCTTGCCCTTGTCGAGCTTGCACGTTGTTTCCTCTATAAATTTCACCTTCATCTGTTCTATCTTAACACCCGAAACGACAGGAAGAGAAATAGTTGTTCCTGGATTGATTTTTGAGAAGTCTAGGCTGCGGATGCGATAGAAGATCGAGAGGTAGTCGTAGGTTACCTTCGACGAGGTATATGTTTTTTGGTCGCGGCCTTTTTTGTTGCGCCAGCGGTCGATATTTATCTGTACATTCTCGATGTCGTCGATGCCTGTGCCACCATCTTTGAAAGTAGTGGTATAGATGTTGCGCTCGATGGCCTTGTATGAACCCTCGTGGGTGCGCTTGCAGTATTCGATAGGCACATATTCTGGAGTGTACCAGCATTCGAGCGTATCGCGCACAGCCATGAAGTATTCAATAAAGCTGAGCGAACGGCCGAAGACCTGTCCGTGCATACGCTTGTTGCCATTAATGTCGGTTTCTTCCAAGAGATTCAATGAGCCGCATCCTGCTTTCTTCCAAATGAGTCCCCAATGGTAGAAAATGTCGTAGTTTAGAGTCTCTGTTTTCTTGGAAGACTTAGCCTCGGTGATTGCAAGTGCTTCTGTTGCAGAGCCGAAGATGCTGGCCAATATTGCCAGTACGATAAATATTTGTTTCATTTATTGGTTTCTGTTTACGTTTTGCATTCGCGATCTTGTACCTGTCGATGTAGTGGTGCCAGTATTGGTCTGCTTAGGGGTTTTGCCGAGCTTGGCAAGATATTCGGCATTCTTGCTCTTCTTTTCGGTCTTTTCCTTAGGCTTGTTGATCTTTACGCTGTCGGGTTTCTGCTTGTGGAGCTGTGTCTGCTTAATGTCCCAGTTCTGTTCGTTGTCCCAGTTGGCACGCAGCTGGAGCTCTGCACCGAAGTAATATACATTCTCGGGCTGGATGTTCTTTTCCAGATTACCGACATCGAACTTACCGTTATCGTTGCGGTCTTCAACGAGACGCACAAAGTATTTGCCTTCGTTGACATTGACAAACTTCGCTTTGCCGTCTTTCAACTTGACCTTATATACAGGCATATCTTTTTCGTTGAGCAATTCAACGTAAGCCGGACCTTCTGCCCCAGTGATATTGAACAGCAGGTGCGAGTAGTCCTCTGGTTTCTTCTCGTCGAATGTTATCTCTGCCTTCTTGACAGGATGCCCATAGATATTGTGCATCGCAGCCGAATCGACGGTGACGCGATAGGACTGACCAGGCGAGAAATGAGGGTCGGCAAACATCCTGTATTGGCGGATGTTGGTCGAATCCTGCTCTAGCCTGAACTTCATTGGCTTCCATAATGAGTCGGCTTTCTGTTCGAGGTGTATCATGCTGACATCGAGCGAATCGAGAGGCGCAGATGCCTCAAACACAGGCTTTGCGCCAATGTCGATAGGATTCTTGGAGATAAGTTTGAAGTCCATGTATGTGATTATCACCTTAGGCACAGAATCGGCAGCCAATGAGTCGTTGAGGATCTCTTCCTTGTTCGGACGAGTGCGCTTTTTCTTGTCGCCTTTTTTGCCTTTGCCCTTATCGTTGCCCTTGTCCTTGTCATTGACAGGCTTTACCACAGGCTTGGTCAGACGGACAGTATCAGTGCGTATGATATCTATACCAGCAGTGTCGGTATAGATATATGACATCTGCAGATTGAGTGTGTCCATCTTGATATGCACAGAGTCCTTGATCCAGTATTTGAGCGTGTCGAGCGTAGGGTTGGGCTCTACGATGAGCTCGATAGGAGGTTCAAGCGAATCAACCACGCTGAAGGTTGGCAATTCTGGCATCTTGGCAGCAAAGCGCACGTTGATATGAAGCGAATCCGGACGAGAGATATCGTCAAGATAGCGTGTCACCTTACCCTCGTTGAACGACTTCAGGATGATGTTGTCGGGCAGATAGACCAAGGCATCACGAGTCTTAATTGTATCGATGATGGTCGAGTCAAGATCCTGCCAGATGGTATCATAGACGATGCGTCCTACTGTCGATGGCACGACGAGCGAATCAAGAAAGGCTATATCCTCGGTGTTGAGGTCGTACATATAGTTGCTATTGCCGTCGATGAGTGCATAGACACGATATGAGCCAGGGGCGATGCCCAGAATAGAGAATCTGCCGAGAGCATCGGTGCGGCCAGCACGCTGCATCGGCACTTTCATAAGCAAGCTATCAGCCGGAAGGGTGTCGCTATATATGCCAACGTATGCACCGGTGACTGGTTCCAGGTCAGCAGCATTGAGTACATAGCCGCTGATGCGCAGCGAGTCGATGTGGTCGCCTGTGGAGAAAAGGAGAGATAGAGACTCCATTGGGTTGCCCTCGTTGTTGTCTTGTACGGCATCACCGAGGTCAATCGAATAAGTCGCATCGGGCAGAAGGTCGTCCATCAGTTCGATGGTCACAGTCTTGGCATTGCTTTGGATCGTCGGCATCTTGGACTGAGGCGGCGATACGGTCATCTTCTCCATCGCATTGTCGAGTTTGATGTTTTCGTCGAAATGGAGCGTGATTTTCTTAGCCTTGACACCAGTAGCGCCAATAGCAGGATTTGAATTACGGAGTACTGGAGGAGTCTCGTCATACAGTCCTCCACCTGGGCTGCCCGTACTGGCACAGCCGAATAAACCAGACAGCGCAAGGGCTGCCAGCATAGAAAGATATGAACTCTTATGCTTTGTATAATGCTCAAACATGGCGCGAAGATACGCAAAAAACCTCATTAATCGAGGAAAAAAACGCTAAAAATACAAAAAAGCATGTCATTATCCTCATTTGTGGAAAATTTTTGCTATCTTTGCGCCTCGATTAACGTTTATTTTAAATGCGTACGCGTATATGTGAGCAACCGACTCAGGAAAATAAACGTGTCAAGAAGACAAATCAAATAAAATATTATAAATTCTAAAAATTAAATCACAATGCAAAACAAAGGATTTGTAACAGTGTTTGCCTGGATTCTCGCTTTGGTCTGCGCATTCTACATCTCATTCTCGTTTGTGGTTAATCACCACGAGAAGAAGGCAGAGGCGTATGCTGAGGCTACTGGCAACTCTGCCAAGTATTACTTGGATTCACTTTCTACTGAGAAGGTATGGTTCGGTTATACCTTCAAGCAGGCTCAGGAGATGCAGATCGGTCTCGGTCTTGACCTCAAGGGCGGTATGAACGTTATTCTTGAGATTTCGGTTGCTGACGTTTTGAAGTCTCTCGCTGCAGAGAATGCTCAGAACCCAACTTTTGTTGAGGCTCTCGGCAAGACTCAGGGCGCAGGTGAGGTAGTTAGCGGTGACGATTTCGTTGACGCTTTCGCAAAGAACTTCAAGGCAATTGATCAGACAGCCAACCTCGCTGACGTGTTCAGTACTTATCAGCTCAAGGAGAAGATCAAGAAGAACACTTCTGATGCTGAGGTTATCTCAATCATCAAGAAGGAAATGGCAGACGCTCTTTCAAACTCTTTCAATGTACTCCGTAACCGTATCGACCGTTTCGGTGTTGTTGCACCAAACATCCAGCGTCTCCAGCAGGCAGGTCGTATCCTCGTCGAGCTTCCTGGTGTCAAGGAGCCAGAGCGTGTGAAGAAGCTTCTTCAGGGTTCTGCTAATCTTGAGTTCTGGGAGACTTTCGAGGTTTCTGAGATCTTTGGTGCTCTCCAGCAGGCCAACAACATCCTTGCTGCCAATGCCAAGCCAGCTGAAGAAACAGCAAAAGCTGCTGAGGCAACAGAGGCTGAACCAAAGGCAGAAGGCGCTGACGAGCTTCTCGCAGAGACCATGGCTGCTGATTCAGCTGCTATGAACGAGGCTGCTGTTCTTGCTGCCAACCCACTCTTTGCCAAGCTTCAGGTCTATGGAGCTGTGCAGGGTCCTGTAGTAGGTATGGCACAGGCAAGCGACACAGCTGCCATCAACAAGATGCTCGCTACCAAGCAGGTTAAGGATCTCTTCCCTCGCAAGCTGAAGTTCGCTTGGGCTGTAAAGGCTTCTGACGACAAGGGTATCTGGTATCAGCTCTATGCGCTCAAGGCTCGCGACAACAGCGGTCATCCAGCTCTTCCTGATGCAGCCAAGGGCGGCGATATCGTAGTCGATGCTACTGCCGACTTCCAGCAGATCACCAACGAGTTTGAGGTCAGCATGACAATGACTCCAGAGGCTGGCAAGACTTGGGCTAAGCTCACTAAGGAGAATGTAGGCAAGTGTGTTGCTATCGTTCTCGACGATGTAGTATATTCTGCTCCACGTGTAAATACTGAGATTACTGGTGGTCGTTCAAGCATCACAGGTAACTTCGACACAGAAGAGGCCAACGACCTTGCCAACGTCCTCAAGTCTGGTAAGATGGCTGCAAAGGTCAATATCGTATCTGAAGACGTCGTAGGTCCTACTCTCGGTGCTGAGTCAATCAAGGCAAGTGCTATCTCGTTCGTCATCGCTCTTGTGCTCCTCTTCATCTACATGGTATGCTTCTATGGTGCCAAGGCTGGTCTTGTTGCCGATGTCTGCTTGATCATCAACGCATTCTTCACTATCGGTATTCTCTCAAGCTTCCATGCCGTATTGACACTCTCTGGTATCGCAGGTATCGTGCTCTCAATGGGTATTGCTGTCGATGCTAACGTGCTCATCTACGAGCGTGCCAAGGAGGAACTCAAGGCAGGTAAGGCTCTCCGCAGTGCAGTTTCTGCTGCCTATAGCAATGCTTTCTCAGCAATTTTCGATGCCAACCTCACATCACTCCTCACGGGTATCATCCTCTATGTGTTCGGTACAGGTCCTATTCAGGGCTTCGCTGTAACATTCATGATTGGTATCATCACTTCGTTCATCAGTGCAGTATTCCTCAGCCGTATCTTCATCGAGTCTGCTCTTGAGAAGGGTTGGTTCAAGACTCTCACATTCGAGGGTGTTGCTTCTGGTTTGCTCAAGCCAACATCAATCGACTTCGTGAAGAAAGGTAAGACAAGCATGATTGTCTATGGCATCATTGCTGTTGTTGCTGTCATCTTGATGTTCTACCCAAGCTTCGACAAGGGTATCGACTTCACAGGTGGACGAAACTATGTCGTTGCATTCAACGATGTTGATGGTGTCAACACTCAAGAGCTCGCTAGCAAGCTCGAGTCTAATGCTTCGCTCAATGGTGCTTCAATCAAGGTCATCACTATCAGCCGCGAGAATCAGGTACGTATCACTACCAACTATGAGCTCAACGCAACAGATGATGCTGAGGCTAACCTCGTGATGAAGCAGGCTATCTTTGATGCTGGTAAGGAACTCGGTTACGTCACTACCGACTTTGACGGCTTCAACAATGAGGATTATATCCCATCGACTCAGAAGGTAGGTCCATCAATCGCTGAGGACATCACTATCGGTGCTATCTGGGCTATCCTCGTGTCGCTCGTAGTGATTGCTCTCTATATCCTCCTCCGTTTCCGCAACGTAGCATTCTCTATCGGTGCAATCGTAGGTCTTGCAGCTAACGTTCTCGTTATCCTCGGTCTCTACTGCTTGCTTCCAAAGGTAATGTGGTTCTCAATGGAGATCGATCAGGCATTCATTGCAGCAATCCTTACAGTTATCGGTTACTCAATCAACGATATCGTGGTTGTATTCGACCGTATCCGTGAGGTCAGCGGTCTCTATCCTAACCGCAATATGTATGAAGTCATCAACGAGTCACTCAACTTGACTATGCCACGTACATTGAATACTTCTATCTCTACACTCCTCGTGTTGGTAGTAATCTTCTTCTGTGGTGGTGCTTCAATCCAGAGCTTCATCTTCGCAATGCTCGTCGGTGTTGTTGTTGACCCAATGACTACAATCTTCCTCGCTGTTCCAACAGCTTACAACTTCATGACAAAGAAGGCAAACAAGAAGGCTTGATTCGTTCAGGCTTTCTATAGATAATAAAAGGGTGCGGAACAAAATCCGCACCCTTTTGTTGTATTATGGAAGTTTCCTTATTTATTAATATGGAAATTCTTCTTTATTATTTAATAATGTATAAGCGCTCGATTAGAACTCTGTCTCGAGTATTCGCTTGATGACAGTCTCTGCCGAGATCTCGCGGTTGGCTGCTTCAGGGATGACAAGCGAACGAGGGCCTTCGATGACATCGTCGGTGACGATCATGTTACGGCGCACAGGCAGGCAATGCATGAAGTGAGCGTTGTTGGTCACTGCCATCTGGCGGTCGCTGACTGTCCATGACTTCCAGTCTTCATTGAACTGTCCAGGGAAGTCCTTTTCGAGGTTCTTGCCATAGTAGCCATCCTGATATGCGCTCCAGTTCTTGGCATATACGAAGTCTGCGCCTTCAAAAGCCTTCATCTGGTCGTATTCAATGGTTGCGCCTTCTGTGAACTTAGGGTCGAGCTCGTAACCGTGAGGATGAGTCACAACCACCTCATAGCCTGCAGCAACGGCAAACTGTGCGAACGAGTTTGGCACAGCCTGTGGGAGGCGACCTGGGTGAGGAGCCCATGTCATCACAACCTTAGGACGAGCAGTCTCCTTGTGTTCCTCGATGGTGATCATGTCGGCGAGAGCCTGAAGAGGATGTCCTGTCGCACATTCCATCGAGAAGACTGGCTTGCCCGAGTACTTGATGAACTGTGAGAGTATCAACTCCTCGTAGTCGTCTTTCTTGCTTTCAAAACGAGCGAAGCTTCGCACACCGATGATGTCGGCATAGCATGCCATGACAGGGATAGCTTCGAGCAGGTGTTCTGCCTTGTCGCCATCCATGATGACACCGCGCTGAGTCTCAAGCTTCCAGGCACCGGCATTCACATCGAGTACGATGGTGTTCATGCCGAGGTTCTGTGCGGCCTTCTGGGTCGAGAGTCGGGTACGGAGAGAGTTGTTGAAGAATATGAGCAGACAAGTCTTGTTCTTGCCAAGATGCTGATAGTCGTAGCGGTGAGCCTTGACCTCAAGAGCTTCCTTGATTGCCTCCTGGAGGTTGCCAAGGTCTTTGACGTTAGTGTAATAGCGCATGGTCAATTAACAGTTAACAAGTTAACATTTACAATTCAAAATAATGAAAAATCAAAAACGAATTACAAAACCAACCAGATTGACGGCCGTGAATTGTAATTCGTTTTATATTTATGAGAAATACTGACGACAGTTAATCTTACTCTGCGTATTTCTTTACGATGATAGAACCGTTGTGACCGCCGAATCCGAATGTGTTGGAAAGGGCAGCACGGACAACACGCTTCTGAGCCTTGTTGAATGTGAAGTTGAGGTTATAGTCAATCTCCTCATCCATGTCGTTTTCGTCGTGGTTGATAGTTGGAGGTACGATATCCTCAACTACCGACTTGACGCAGATCAGAGCCTCGACAGCGCCAGCAGCACCGAGGAGGTGACCAGTCATCGACTTTGTTGAGCTGATATTGAGCTTGTAAGCCCAGTCGCCGAACACGTCCTTGATGGCCTTGGCCTCTGAACGGTCGCCCACAGGAGTAGAAGTGCCGTGTACGTTGATATAGTCGATATCCTCAGGCTTCATTCCAGCATCTTCGAGGGCAGCATTCATTACGAGTGTTGCACCGAGACCTTCTGGGTGAGTAGCAGTGAGGTGATAAGCATCGGCCGACATACCGCCACCGACAACCTCAGCATATATCTTGGCACCACGAGCCTTTGCATGCTCAAGTTCCTCAAGCACAAGGCAGCCAGAGCCTTCGCCCATGACGAAACCATCGCGGCTTGCGCTGAATGGACGGCTCGCACGCTCCATGTCTTCGTTGCGTGTAGAGAGAGCCTTCATAGCGTTGAAACCGCCGACGCCAGCCTCACAGATAGCAGCCTCAGCACCACCTGTCACCATGATGTTGGCCTTGCCAAGACGGAGAAGGTTGTATGCGTCGATCATGCCATGAGTAGAAGAAGCGCAAGCAGATACTGTGCCGTAGTTTGGTCCGTGGAAACCATAGTGGATACTGATCTGACCAGCAGCAATATCGGCAATCATCTTAGGGATGAAGAATGGGTTGTACTTAGGACCAACCTCAGGATTGTAGCTGCCAGCTTCCTCCTGGAAAGTCTTGATACCACCGATACCAGCGCTGTATATGACGCCAATACGGTTCTTGTCTTCAGTCTCAAGGTCGATGCCGCAATCCTTGATGGCCTCGGTCACAGCGGCAAAAGCCAGCTGAGTATAGCGGTCAACCTTGCGCACCTCCTTCTTGTCGAAGTAGAGAGTAGGATCGAAATCCTTTACCTCGCAGGCAAACTGGGTCTTGAACTTTTCAGCGTTGAATAAGGTGATAGGGCCACAACCACTCTTACCCTCGATGAGGGCATTCCAAGTCTCTTCAACGTTATTGCCAAGTGGAGTGATGGCACCTAAACCAGTTACTACAACTCTTTTTAATTCCATATTATAAATTATTGTTACAAAGAAAAATTACAAATTACAAGTCGTGCAGCCATTGCTGGCAACAGAATTTGCAATTTGTAATTATGTAACTTTAAAAGTTATTACTTGTTAGCTTCGATGTAAGCAACAGCGTCACCTACGGTAGCGATCTTCTCAGCCTGATCGTCTGGAATAGTGATGCCAAACTCCTTCTCGAACTCCATGATGAGCTCTACAGTATCAAGTGAATCAGCACCAAGGTCGTTAGTGAAAGATGCCTCAAGTGTTACCTCAGACTCTTCAACGCCCAACTTCTCAACGATAATCTCTTTAACTTTAGATTCGATTTCTGACATAATCTTTAATATTAAATGGTTATTAATTATATTGTATTTTCATTCTTTTGCAAAAAACTTTAGCCATTAGCATGTTTTTGCGCCGATTATTCGTAAATTACATAATTTTTCGTTATCTTCGCAGCGAAAAATCATCAAGTGTATAAAAACACTTTTGCAAAGGAACATATTTTCTATTATATTTTAAAGAAAAAAAGAGTTAAATTGATAATTTTTGCACAATCATATGTGTTTTGTGCGCAAAATGTAATGTAAAAATGAAAAAAATAGCAATATTCGCGTCTGGTTCTGGCAGTAATGCCGAGAATATAGCAGAGTATTTCAAAGATAGTGCCAACGTATCTATCTCGCTCATAGTTTGTAACAAGGCCGATGCTTTTGTCTTGGAACGTGCCAAGCGTTTAGGTATCCCTTCGAAAGTGGTAACTGGTGCAGGTATGAAAGACGAGAAGGCTGTCATGGCCTTGATGAAAGAGTATGGCATCGACTTTATTGTACTTGCGGGTTATCTCCTGCTTGTGCCTAAGTATCTGGTTGATGCCTATCCTAATGCGATTGTCAATATTCATCCAGCTCTCATTCCTTTGCATTGTGGCAAAGGAATGTATGGCGACCGTGTCCATGAGGATGTGATTGCATGTGGCGACAAGCAGTCGGGTATCACTATTCATTATGTCAACGAGTTTTTCGACAATGGCGATATCATCTTTCAGGCAACGTGTCCTGTAGAGCCAGGCGACACTGCCCATGATGTGGCAACCAAGGTTCATGCTCTCGAATATGCTCATTTCCCACGTGTCATTGCCGAGACAATCTCGAAACTGTAGCACTCTCAAGGTCGGTAATAGCAGGGTTTTTTGCTATATCTAACTTGTCATTTACTGTATATATACTATATTTATGCGGAAAAAGATGGTTTTTTATCATTTTTTTTCGCATATTTTTTTCATGTAATACAAAAAAAATATATCTTTGCGCCTGGTTATGTAAATTAGAACAATGAAGAATAAGATTGACAGAATATCGGCGATTCGTGACATAGTTCAGAATCAGACTATCGGAAGTCAGGAAGAGTTGCTATCGCAGTTGCAAAACAAGGGTTATGCAGTGACTCAAGCCACTCTGAGCAGAGATCTCAAACAGATGCAGGTGGCAAAGATTGCTACTCGTGATGGCGGTTATGTCTATGTCATGCCTGATGTGGCTGCAACAATCAAGGGAGGGCTGTCCTCTCACTTCATACCTCCACATTCAATGCAGGGTATTGTGAGCATCGAATGTAGCTCAGTGTTGATTGTCATCAAGACAAAGCCTGGATATGCAAGCAGCATTGCTTATAATATCGATATCGCTGAACTAAAGGAGGTTATGGGTACCATTGCTGGTGACGATACTATATTGGTAATTCCGAGAGCAGGTTTCACTACTACACAGGTCGCTGAGTCGTTGTGTGCTGTGCTCCCAAAGCAGAAATAATTATTATTAATATATATAATGGAAGAAGTTAGTTCGCCTGAACAGCAGCCGCTGATCAGGATTTATATCGCAGGTAAACAGCATATTCACTACGTGGAGGAAATCCTCGATGTGATAGAAGAATCAAGCAAGGCACGAGGCACAGGTATCGCCCGCCGTAGCCCTGAGTATGTGGCACAGAAGATGCTCGAAGGCAAGGCCATCATCGCTCTATGTGGCGATGATTTCGCAGGCTTCTGCTATATCGAGAGCTGGAGCAACAAGGAGTATGTGGTCAACTCCGGTCTTATCGTAAAGCCAAAATACCGAGGCTTCGGTTTGGCCAAGCGTATCAAGATGTTCTCGTTCGCCTATAGCCGTCGCCTGTTCCCTAAGGCCAAACTGTTCGGTATCACCAGTGGTGCGGCAGTGCTCAAGATCAACAATGAGCTGGGTTATCGACCAGTGACGTTCGAGCAGCTCACTCAGGATCCGGCTTTCTGGCGTGGCTGCCAGACATGTGTCAACTATGACGTGCTCCAGCGCACCGACTTCAAGCGATGCATCTGTACGGCAATGCTCTATGATCCAGCCGAACATCCTAATGAGGTGCTTGAGGATCTCGACAAGATCTGATCTTCGTGCATATATTTGCATTTTTGACAATTTGACAATTTTTTAATACATTACGATAATGGCAAAGAAGAAAGTAGTAGTCGCTTTTTCTGGCGGTCTCGATACAAGTTATAATGTGATGTATCTCACCAAAGAGATGGGATACGAGGTTTATGCGGCATGTGCCAACACTGGCGGTTTCAGCGCAGAGCAGCTCAAGAAGAACGAAGAGAATGCTTACAAGCTTGGTGCTGTCAAGTATGTGACTCTCGATGTGACCAAGGAATACTATGAGAAGTCGCTCAAGTATATGATCTTCGGCAATGTGCTCCGCAACAACTGCTATCCTGTTTCAGTTTCATCTGAACGTATTTTCCAGGCTCTTGCCATTGCTCAGTATGCCAACGAGATCGGAGCCGATGCCATCGCTCATGGTTCGACTGGAGCAGGCAACGACCAGATCCGTTTCGACATGACTTTCCTTGTGAAGGCTCCTGGTGTAGAGATCATCACCCTGACACGCGACCGCAACCTCAGCCGTAAGGAAGAGATCGACTATCTCAATGCCAATGGCTTCTTTGCCGATTTCACCAAGCTGAAGTACAGCTACAATGTGGGCATCTGGGGCACATCAATCTGTGGAGGCGAGATCCTCGACAGCAAGCAGGGTCTGCCCGAGAGCGCATATCTGAAGCACGCCACCAAGACTGGCAGCGAAATCTTGAGCCTCGGATTCGAGAAGGGCGAGCTCGTCAGTGTCAATGGCGTGAAGTATGACGACCGCATTGAGGCTATCCAGAAGGTCGAGGAGATCGGTGCAGCATACGCCATCGGACGTGACTGTCACGTAGGCGACACCATCATCGGCATCAAGGGTCGCGTCGGCTTCGAGGCTGCTGCTCCTATGCTCATCATCGGTGCTCACCGCTTCCTTGAGAAATACACACTCTCGAAGTGGCAGCAGTACTGGAAGGATCAGGTCAGCAACTGGTATGGCATGTTCCTTCACGAGTCGCAGTATCTCGAGCCTGTGATGCCTGATATGGAGGCAATGCTCGCAAGCTCACAGCGCAATGTCAATGGTACTGTAACTCTCGAACTCCGTCCTTACAGCTTCCAGACCGTAGGCTGCGACACTCCAGACGATCTCGTTCACAACAAGCTCGGCGAGTATGGCGAGGGTGCCAAGGCATGGACAGCCGACGATGCCAAGGGCTTCATCAAGATCACATCGACTCCACTCCGCGCTTACTATAGCGTTCACCCTGACGAAGAGCGCTGATATGATAAAGGTAGGTATATTGGGTGCAGCCGGCTATACAGGCGGCGAACTGATTCGACTCTTGATCCATCATCCTGATGTCGAGATTGTCTTTGCCAATTCAGAGAGCAATGCCGGCAACCGTTTCTCGGATGTGCACGAGGGCTTGATTGGCGATACCGATCTCTGTTTCACGTCCGACATGCCTTTCGACAAGGTCGATGTGGTGTTCTTCTGCTTCGGCCACGGCAAGAGCGAGGCATTCCTCAAGGAACATGAGATCCCTGCCAATGTCAAGATCATCGACTTGGCACAGGATTTCCGCATCAAGGGCAATCACGACTATGTCTATGGCTTGCCCGAGACTCATCGCGATGCCATCAAGGCTTGTCAGCATCTTGCCAACCCTGGCTGTTTCGCCACTTGCGTCCAGCTGGGCTTGCTCCCATTGGCAAAGGCAGGCTTGCTGACTGCCGACATCTCTGTCAATGCCATCACAGGCAGCACGGGTGCAGGTCAGAAGCCGACATCAACCACTCATTTCTCTTGGCGCAACGATAATATGAGCGTATATAAGCTCTTCACTCATCAGCATCTCCACGAGATATGTCAGACTCTCAATGAGCTTCGTCCCGAGGGTACGCCTCATGTTGTTGACACGCTCGACGAGGGTTATGAGGCAGAGGGCATCACAGTCGATTTCATCCCTTATCGTGGCGATTTTGCCCGTGGCATCTTCTGCACCGAGGTGGTGAAGTTGCCAAAAGCAGCCGACAAGGATGCCATTGTCAAGCTCTTCAAGGATTTCTATGCCGATGCAGCCTTCACTCACTACTGCGATTCGGCCATCGACCTCAAGCAGGTCGTAGGCACCAACAAGGGTCTTGTGCATGTCGATGTCTTCGGCCGCAATATCGTTGTCACTTCCATGATCGACAATCTCCTCAAGGGAGCTGTGGGTCAGGCTGTTCAGAACATGAATCTCATGTTCGGCATCGACGAGAAGGCAGGACTGAATCTCAAGGCAATTGCTTTTTAATCAGGTAAAACCTTACAACAACAATGAAACTTTTCGACGTATATCCATTATTTGATGTAACTGTTGACCATGGCAAGGGCGCATACGTCTATGACGACAAGGGTCAGGAGTATCTCGACTTCTACGGAGGTCATGCCGTAATCTCGATCGGTCACAGTCATCCTCGTTATCTGCAGGCAATGCAGGAGCAGGCAGCCAAGCTCTGTTTCTATAGCAATGCCGTCAAGAACCCTCTTCAGGTGAAGCTCGCAGAGAAGTTGGGCAAGATGTGCGGCTACGACGATTTCCAGCTTTTCCTCATCAACTCGGGTGCCGAGGCAAACGAGAATGCGCTCAAGCTCGCTTCTTTCTACACTGGCAAGAAGAAGGTCATCGCGTTTGGCCATGCTTTCCATGGTCGCACTTCAGCTGCTGTCAATGTGACACAGAATCCAAAGATTCAGGCACCTATCAATGCCACCTTCCCAGTCGATTTCTTCGAACTCGGTGACATCGAGGGCATCAAGGCCTCGATTGCCAATGGCGACGTGGCAGCAGTCATCATCGAAGGCATATCGGGTGTGGGCGGTATTCATCTCCCTTCAGCCGAATTCATGCAGGAGTTGCGCAAAGTGACCGAAGACAACAATGTCGTGCTCATCCTCGACGAGATACAGTCGGGCTACGGACGCAGTGGCAAGTTCTTCGCCCATCAGTGGTATGGCATCACTCCTGACATCATCACCGTAGCCAAGGGCATAGCCAATGGCTATCCTTTTGCAGGTGTGCTCATCTCGCCAAAGTTCGTGCCTGTCTATGGTCAGCTCGGAACCACTTTCGGTGGCAATCACCTTGGTTGTGCTCTCGCTTGCACCGTGCTCGATGTCATGAACGA
>JAEDEY010000029.1 GCA_016293065.1 Bacteroidales bacterium | reverse complement strand
GCAGAGACGATATCTGAGACTTCTGGATATCTATCGCACAAACCTCTCAGCCTTGAAGTATAGCCGAGCAGAAGGCAAATTAGAAGAGCGCTATAAGAATGCAAAAGCTCATAAAGAGAATGGCGTTCCTGTCGCTATCATCTCTGCTTCTCTAGACCTTTCTGCCGAAGAGGTAGAGAAACTGTAAGAAACAAAGCATCTGATCATAACAAAAATAATTCCCAGCTGCGGTCTGTATGATAGCGATTGGGATTTGCAACAAATATTGCAATCTGTCAAAGGTGTCGGATTATTGTTCATCTCTCGAGTGCATTATACTGCTTTAAGGTGCAAAAGAATGATAACTCAGAATAATAAATATTTCCAGATGCACACATAATCTCATCTATATTGACTTAAGATATATATTAATAATTATCTGTCAGATGGGTAAAAAAAGCAAAGAGAACGTTGAAATCTCTTTGCTTTTTTTATGTATGCCGAGTTAGACTGGTTCTTGTGAATTGTTTTGCTTCTTGTTGCTTGTATTGCGTCGGCGGCTACTGCGACGAGTGCGAGACTTCTTTTCTCCTGGCTGAGGAGCAATGAGATCCATCATCTCGGCTGTTGAGCCAAAAGAACTGATAGGAGCATCGGTTGGAGTAGCAACATTAGTTTCTGCTGAATTACTCTGGGCTTCGATAACAGTAGCATTGTTTTCGCTCTTTGCAGGTTTTGTATCTGCAGTTTCAGACTTAGTCTCAGGACTAATAAGCTTAGCTTCTGTCAGAACAGGCTTCACTTCTGGAGCAACCGGTTTGGCTTCAGTGCCAGTTTGCTTTGTATCAGCAGTCGAATTCTTAGTTGGTTGCTGGGCTGGTTTTTGCTGAGCCTGTTTGTTGCTTGGCTGTTCTTGTCTCTTGTTGTTGTTATTGTTTTGCTTTTGTCGAGCCTTTTGCTCTTCACGGCGCATTTCTTCGATACGGTCACTTCGGCGTTCGTGCTTGTCTCCCGGACGGAATCCGTCGAGCCATAAGCTGAGAGGATGCTCGTGAGTGATTGCCTCTCGCTGACCAACATTCTGCATCCATGTGCTGCCCGCTGCCATCATCAGATAGTGGTACTGACGAGTGTAGTTGTCGAGAAGTTTCAGATCGTCCATAGTTAGCACCATTGGGCGCTGAGGCTCATAGACAGATCGCCATGTCTTGTCATCGATATTGTTTACGCGCTGAAGGTCGTCACACATTCCGAGGCTGCGTATTCCTACCGAGGCGTCATTTGTCAGCAACAGCACTTTCTTGCCTTGAGCAAAGAGTTCTACGGTGTGACGTATGATGGCAGGGTCGGCAAAAGCCCCGTGATGACACTCACTGCATATCCCCACGATGCGCAGACGGTTTTCTTTCTGCTGAGAGAGCATAAGACGCTTGGCAAGGCGTGCGGCAACATTACGACACAGAATCTCGTCGGTCCAGTCGGCATCTTTGTAGTTGGTAGGCTCCTGGATCGATGCAAATCGGTCGATCTCCTCGTAAGTCTCGCTCATGATGGTAAAACGTCCGCCGATTCGCTTCATCATCTTGCTGATGAATTCTAATTGGCGTTCAAATTGCAGACGCGCATTGACACGAGGGTCGGAATGGCTGCTTGTGTGGCCAACGAGAAGTTCAAGCCAGATGTTGGTATCGCTTAATACCACGTCGTAATCGAGTACATTGGCAAGGATAGCCTCCATCGTTATGTGACGTTCCTCAGCTTCTTCGAGAGTTAGCTGCTGTATCTGGTCATCTTTGAGCAAAGGCACGCGATTGCCGCTGTTGGCAAGGTCGCAGAAGTCTTTGATGACAAGGTCGGCGGCTATTCGAGGAATAGGCTTTGTCTCGGTTTTCTCTACTACGGGAGTCTCGGTTACAACACGAGTCTCCTCTTTCTTAATCTCTTCTTCTTTCACTGGAGCAACAACCTTCTTTCGTGAGCGAGTCGTCTTTTTCTTTGGCGCTGCTTCAACCTGAGGCATGTCGGTGACTGCTGCCTGTTCGGGTGCTTCGACAGTGTTTTGTGTATTATTTTTTTTCATTAACGGGTGTTTATAAAAACATCGGGCGCAAAGATAATGCTTTTTTTGCTTTTTGGCAATACAAACTTTTTGTTTTTGAGAATATTTATGTAACTTTGCCATCGAAAACAACAAATACATTACTTTATTTACTATTTTATGAGACACTTCGCCTTATTTTCAGTCCTTGCTGTCGCAACTGTCATGACAGCATGTTCCATTAAGCCAAAGACTTCAAATGAAACCCAGAAGCCAAAAGTAACGGCTACAGACTTCCGCATCGTAGAGGATGGAGGTACTGGACCTTACAAGGCAGTGATGCAAGAGGAGCCGAGCCTGCTGATGCATACTGTGTTCTGTCCTCAGGATCTTGAGCAATTCAATGCCGAAAAGCCTTTGCCAGTTGTGGTTTGGGGCAATGGTGCTTGTTACAATTCTCCGTTCGAACATTATCTGTTCCTCAACGAGATTGCCTCGCACGGCTACCTCATCGTTGCAACAGGATATATGCCAAAAGAAGATGAGCCATACAATTTCGACACCATTCGTTCGACAAGTGCACAGCAGATTGAATCGATCGACTGGGTGATAGCACAGAATGCAGACAAGGAAAGCCCTTATTATAATAAGGTAGATACGAAGCATATCGTTGCAGCCGGTATGTCGTGCGGTGGACTGCAGACCTTGGATAACTGTGCCGATCCGCGACTTTCGGGCATCATGATATGCAATAGCGGATTGTTTATTAATCCTTCTGTTGCCATGCCTGACATGCCAATGCCAAGCAAGGAGAAGCTCAAGGAAATAAAAGTGCCGGTGCTATATATGCTGGGTGGAAATGAAGACATAGCCTACGAGAATGGAATGGACGACTTCCATCGCATCAATCATGTACCAGCCTTTGCCTGTAACTACCCGGTAGGTCATGGCGGAACATACTCTCAGCCTCATGGCGGAGAATTTGCGATTGTTGCTACCGCTTGGCTCGATTGGCAGACCAAGGGTTGTGCAGAAGCAGCAAAAATGTTTGTCGGAGATCCATGTGGACTTTCTCAGCGAGAGGGTTGGACGACCGAGAAAAACGAACTCCTGAAATAAATCACATTTTTATCAGCCAAACTTACATTAATTGTGTTTTATGGGCTAAAAAGATAACAAAATTCAACTATTATCAAAAAAAAAGCATTATTTTGATTGCATTACAAAAATTATCTATATATTTGCATCGGTAATCAATATTGATTCTGATAATTCAAGCGTATTGTAGGTACATATCTGTCAAATGTTTCTTTTATCGGATTTGTTTGTGCACTTGCGCTTGTTTTTTCCATTATTATAATATTGTATTGATTTTTGGTGTTATTTAAGTATTAACAAATATTGAAATGAAGAAGTTCAATTTTTATGCAGGACCATCAATCTTGAGTCCATACGCAATTAGTCAAACGGCCGAAGCAGTTAACAATTTTGCTGGAACAGGTCTCTCTTTGCTCGAAATTTCTCATCGCAGCAAGGAGTTTCAGGCTGTAGTCGATGAAACAAACGCTCTTGTCAAGGAACTCCTTGAGGTTCCTGAAGGATATGAAGTGCTCTTCCTTGGCGGTGGCGCAAGTCTTCAGTTCTACATGGCTCCCCTTAACCTCCTAAAGTCGAAAGCTTCGTATATTGATACTGGCACATGGGCTCACAATGCCATTGGTCAAGCCAAACTTGTAGGTGAAGTCGAGGTCGTTGGCAGTTCTGCTGATAAGAACTATACATATATTCCAAAGAACTATACCGTATCGCCTGATAGCGATTATTTCCACTATACAAGCAACAATACCATCTACGGAACAGAGACTCTTCAGACACCTGAGGTTAGTGTTCCTTTGGTATGCGATATGTCTTCCGACTTCATGAGTCATCCGGTTGATGTGTCAAAGTATGACCTCATCTATGCAGGAGCTCAGAAGAATGTAGGTCCTGCAGGTGTCACTATCGTGATTGTCAAGAAGGATGCCCTAGGACAGACAGGCCGCACACTTCCTACAATGCTCGACTATCAGACTCATGTCAAGAAAGGCTCTATGTTCAATACTCCTCCTTGTCTTCCAATCTACACTTGTCTTCAGACTCTCAAGTGGTACAAGGAGCTCGGTGGCCTGAAGGCTCTCGAAAAGCTTGCTGTCGAGAAGTCAACAAAGCTGTATGACGAGATCGACCGCAACCGTCTGTTCCGTGGAACAGTAGCAACTGAAGACCGCAGCCGTATGAACGTATGCTTCGTGATGAATGATGAATACACTGAGCTCAGCGACCAGTTCTTCGAGTTCGCCAAGGGTCGTGGCATGGTTGGCATCAAGGGACATCGTTCAGTAGGTGGCTTCCGCGCATCTCTCTACAATGCAATGCCAGTCGAGGGCGTAGATGCACTCGTTGCTTGCATGAAGGATTTTGAAAAGAGCATTTAACAAATTGTCAATATTGGCAGACGACGGCTATGGGAATATCAATAATGGTGAAAGACCCGCACATCTTAGGTAAGGAGAGTGCAAAGGAAGACCAGACCTCGTGGCCGTTGTTTGAATATAATTATCCGAAATCGATGAAGATTTTAATTGCAACCGAAAAGCCTTTTGCAGCAGCTGCTGTCAAGGCTATGGAAGAGATTATCACAGCCGCAGGCATCGAGGTGGTGAAACTTGAGAAATATACTGAGAAGAAGCAGTTGCTCGAAGCTGTGGCTGCTGTCGATGGCATCATCATCCGTTCAGACATCGTCGATGCTGAAGTGCTCGATGCTGCCAAGAACCTCAAGATTGTGGTACGTGCAGGTGCAGGTTACGACAATATCGACCTTGCTGCTGCCACTGCTCATAATGTTGTGGCTATGAATACTCCAGGACAGAATGCCAATGCTGTTGCCGAGCTTGTCTTCGGAATGTTGCTGTTCCAGTGCCGCAACCAGTTTAGCGGTGCTGCCGGCACAGAGCTGATGGGCAAGACCCTTGGCTTGCATGCTTTTGGCAACGTGGCACGCAACGTGGCACGTGTTGCCAAGGGATTCGGCATGGAGGTTTATGCCTACGACCCATTCCTCACCAAGGAGCAGATAGAGTCGGCAGGCGTCAAGGCTGTCGAGTCAATCCCTGAGTTATACAGCACTTGCCAGTATGTGAGTCTGCATTGCCCAGCCACAAAGGAGACCATCGGCTCAATCAATTACGATCTGCTCAAGACTATGCCAAAGAATGCATGTCTCATCAATACAGCTCGCAAGGAAGTGGTCGATGAGGCAGGTCTGATGAAGCTGATGGAAGAGCGTGCAGACTTCAAATATATTGCAGATGTCAAGCCAGCTGCGGCCGATGATTTTGTCGAAAAATTCGGTACTCGCGTATTCTTTACACCTAAGAAAAGCGGAGCTCAGACAGCTGAGGCAAACAGCAATGCTGGTATAGCAGCGGCTAAGCAGAGTGTTGGCTTCCTGAAGGAAGGCATCGATCGTTTCAAACTTAATTAATGGCAAGAAACAAAGCGTATAATGATTTCGAGTCATTTCTGAACGAATGCAATATTTATGTTTGGGAATGGTATATCCCGGAGCGATTTGTTCGCTTCGGGATACCATCGTTAGATGGACTATGGGCTAATGAGAAGGAGAAAATATTCAAATTAGCCACTGTTCTGGAGCGTGTCCACCCAGATGATGTCGATAAGATTTTTGTTCGCCGTTCGTCTCCTATTTATAAGAGTGACAGTATGTTTGAGGTCGATTTGCGCCTTAATCTCAGTGGTCAATATGAATGGTATGGGTTCAGAGGCAAAACCTTGAAACGTGACCGCAATGGTCGCCCTACATACGTGCGCGGTGTTGCCATCAATATTGACAAGCGAATCAAAGTCCAGCAGAAGCTGATGACGCGCAAAGACCGTCATCTGAATGAAGAGGCTCATAAGACATCATATTTCTCGACTGTCATGCAAGAGGTGCTCGCCTTTATTCGTACTCTTGCTTCAAATGCCGACAGCATCATCGTAGGTGACGAGAAAGGCTCGAAAGAAGAACGCTTGATGAAACTCAACGACATCAAGGAAAAGGGTGCTCGTATCGCCGACTTGGTCGTTAGATTAAAGTCGATGATAGGCGAAAAGGATGATGCAATAGAAAATAAGATTAAGTGCATCTCGCTATGGGAGCATCTTGCCGAGCTGCAACAGATATTCTCGATCAAACTCGCTGGCAACCTGAAGCTCTACTTCTCGAACATGTATGATTCAAGTGTGATCAGAACCGATGTCAATCTCTTCGACCTGTTGCTCGAGAATGTGATCAAGACTCAGATGCACAATGCTCGTCATGGTAGCCTCGTCATGAATTATGTGTTCAAGGATAAGGATACCTTGCTCATCACGGTGACATGCAGTGAGAATGTGGGCACTATTGCCGACTATGACAAGACCATCACCGAGGCAGGTCTTGGACTGAGTGTTTGCCGTCTTGTTGCTCAGCGTCTTTATGGTGATATCAAAGTGGTTGCTGACGACCATGGAAAGATACAATTCCAGATCATACTGCCTCTCGATGCCTCACGTCTTTGTAAAGACGATACTCAGGATGCCGATGACCTGATTAAACTCGACGTCCTTGACGAGATTGAGAAAGAAGACCTCATCGAAGAAAACATTTATGGTGTTGGAAACGAACAGACGGCACGCCCTCATGTGCTGATTGGCATCCAGACAGATACCGACATCTTCCAGAATCAGCATCTCTTCGAGGTGACAACGGTACATTCGACAGATCTTCTGTTAGGTTTTTTCATCGAAAAAGAACCCGAAATAGTCTTTATCGATAATAATCTGAAGGGCTCAATTTCAGTGTTCGATCTGATTGAAGAAATAAGGAAGCGGTCGGCCGACACTCCAATTATCGTTACTGCCGATTATGCAGTTCGCCCTTTGCATAAAAAAGTTCGCCAGTTCGGAGGTCAGTATCTGCTCACTAACCCTCTTTCGTTGCGCAAGGTGAACGTGATGATAAAGAAATATTTGAAGTAAAACTTCAAATAACGGTGATACAGTAAAATACTAATTATTAACAAACAACAAACAATTGGAGACATCAGACTGATTGTTATTTATATCATTATACTATGGCAAAAGTTAGACCTTTCAAGGGCCTTCGCCCAGCACCAGAATTAGCACAAGTAGTTTCTTCTCGTCCTTATGACGTGCTCTCGTCACAGGAGGCTTATGCCGAATGTGAAGGCAACGAGAAGTCGCTTTATCATATCATCAAGCCTGAGATCAATTTCGATCCAATAATCGACGAACACGATCCTCGTGTCTATGAAGTTGCGGTCGAGCAGTTTGAAAAGTTCCAGCGTGAAGGTTGGCTTGTGCAGGACGAGAATCCTTGCTATTATCTTTACTCGCAGACCATGCAAGGACGAACACAGTATGGTCTTGTAGTGGCTGCTTGTGTGCAGGACTATGAGAAGGGAGTCATCAAGAAGCATGAACTGACACGCGCCGATAAGGAAGAAGACCGTATGAAGCATGTGCGCTGCACCAATGCCAATATGGAGCCTGTCTTTTTTGCTTTCCCCGACAATGATGTGCTTGGGGAAGTCATTGCAAAGACATCAGCCAAACCTTCGGTCAACAAGTTCACATCTGCAGAGGGCTTCGGTCATGAGGTTTGGGTGATTGATGAGCCAGAACTTATCGAGAAGATTACCGCAGCATTTGACGCTATCCCGGCTTTGTATATTGCCGACGGACATCATCGCACAGCAGCTGCTGCTCGTGTGGGTCTTGAAAAGGCAAAGAATAATCCACAGCATAATGGCAATGAGGAATATAACTTTTTCCTTGCCGTATGTTTCCCTGCTTCACAACTCAAGATCATGGACTACAATCGTGTGGTGCGTGACTTGAATGGACTAAGTCCAGAGGATTTCCTCGCAAAACTTGCCGAAAATTTTGTTGTGGAGAAGAAGGGTTCTGAGGTTTATCGTCCTGATGCCTTGCATAACTTCTCGCTCTATCTCGGCAATGAGTGGTATTCGCTGACTGCCAAGCCTGGTACATACGATGACAGCGACCCAATAGGTGTGCTCGATGTGACTATTTCGTCAAATCTTATTCTCGACCAGATACTTGGCATCAAAGACTTGCGACGTGACCAGCGCATCGACTTCGTGGGTGGCTTGCGCGGACTCGGCGAACTGAAGCGTCGTGTGGATAGCGGGGAGATGAAGATGGCTCTCGCGCTCTATCCTGTTTCGATGGATCAGCTTATTGCTATTGCCGATACTGGCAATATCATGCCTCCTAAGACTACATGGTTTGAGCCAAAACTCCGCTCAGGACTGATAGTTCACAAACTGGATTGAGGTTTTTAGGTTATAAGGTTATTAGGTTGTGTGGTAATAAGGTTTTGCCTGCAAGCAACATCTTTACACCTTCACACCTTCACTTCTTAATATCAAAAGAATCGTGCAGCAACTGAAATATATAATCAAATATCTTCTCTCTCTAATCAATAATCCAGAGCAGACATGGCAATACCTCAAGGATGGCGACGTCCCTGAGGCAAAGCCAGAGTATATGCAGACCAACTACTACTTCCCAATGTTGGGCGCAATAGGCTTGTTCCTGTTTGTCAAGAGTGGTTGGGGAGAATCATTCGATATTGAGAGTGCAATGAAGTCGTCGGTGTCGTTCATCACAGCCTATTTTGTCGCGCCTTATCTTGCCATATTTATCCTCGAAAAGTTCTATGGCAAGATCAGGAACTTCACGTTCAATAAAGCGAAACTGACATTGTTTGTTGGTTATTGCCTGAGCTTCCTCATGCTGGTCAGAATGATTTCGGCTTCTTTCCCTCATATCAAGTTTCTGATATTCTGTTCTCTGTACCTGCCTTATATCATCTGGTGTGGGGCAGAGGTGTTTATTGGAATAGAGGAGAAGGAGCGATGGAAATTCACAATCTTAGCTTTTGGTGCTATGTGGTTTTCGCCCTTCTTGGTCGAAAAGCTCATGTCAATTATGATGAGATGATGTTGAATTTCTCCTCTCTATAATAATGATGAAGATTAAGAAAAATGGCAAATGCAAATAAGAAAAAAACTGTCAAGGTAAATGCCGTAAATATCCGTAACAAGCGTGCGACATTCGATTACGATGTGCTCGACACATTTACAGCGGGCATTGTCTTGACAGGAACCGAAATAAAATCGCTTCGTGCAGGCAAGGCTGGTCTCACCGATAGCTTCTGTATCTTCGACCGAGGCGAGCTATGGGCAAAGAATGTGTATATTGCTGAGTATTTTTACGGCACATACAACAATCACAATGCCCACCGTGACCGAAAACTCCTGCTGACGCGCAAGGAACTGCGAGGCCTTGCCAACGACAGCAAGGAGCCCGGATTGACTATTGTCCCTCTGCGTCTCTTTATCAATGATAAAGGTCTCGCAAAAATGGACATAGCATTGTGTAAGGGTAAGAGGGAATACGACAAGCGTGACACTCTCAGAGAAAAGGAGGATCGTCGTGCTATGGATCGTGCCCTCAAGAATTTCTAAACTGTCATAATCGTGCAATACCAGTCGCAACTACTTGAAAATGCAGTCGAGGAATTCGCAAAACTGCCAGGGGTGGGGAAGAAGACCGCTCTGAGGCTTGTCCTGCATCTGCTCAGACAGGAACCCGACCGAGCCTTGCGCCTTGGAGAGAGTGTCATCAAACTCCGTCAGAACATCCAATATTGCAAGGTCTGTTACAACATCTGTGACAGCGAGATATGCAGTATCTGTGCTGACCCACGCCGTGATGCCTCGATAGTTTGTGTGGTCGAGAATATCAAGGAGGTTATGGTGGTCGAGGCGACAAGACAATTCAATGGTCTCTATCATGTGCTTGGAGGATTGATATCGCCTATGGAGGGTATCGGCCCTCAGCAGTTGCAAATCGATACATTGGTCGAACGCGTCAAGTCGGGCTCCGTAAAGGAGGTGATTCTTGCCCTCAGCACTACTATGGAAGGCGATACCACCAATTTCTATGTCTTCCGTAAACTCTCACCATTTCCCGAGCTGAAGGTCACAACCCTTGCTCGAGGTGTCTCGGTGGGCGATGAGATAGAATATGCCGATGAGATTACTCTCGGACGTTCGATAGCCAATCGTGTGTTGTTCTCAGATAATTTCAGCAAGAATGTTTGAACTTAAATATCCTATTCCCGATAGCTCAGTTCAACAGGGCTTCGAGGATTTTCCGCTCGTCGATGAGCAGGGTAATGTGTTAGGACGAGCCTCCCGGCAACATTGTCATGGTGGGTCGATGGCATTGCACCCCGTGGTGCATCTTCATGTCTTGAGCCATGATGGAAGACTCTATTTGCAGAAACGCTCAATGAAGAAAGATATTGCACCAGGGAGATGGGATACAGCCGTGGGTGGCCACATCGATTATGGCGAGTCGGTAGCAGAAGCTTTGGCCCGCGAGGCTCGTGAGGAACTGGGACTCGACATCTCGTCGATGACTCCTATACCGCTATTTTGCTATATTTGGCAGTCTTCTGTCGAACGCGAGGTGGTCAATGCTTTTGCGGTATGCTATGAAGATGACATACATCCCGACCACGATGAGGTTGACGAAGGACGTTTCTGGACGTTCGACGAACTAAAGTCATCATTGGGAAAAGATTTATTTACACCTCAGTTTGAGCAAGAGGAACTTCCTCGACTGATAAATTATATTACAAAACATGAGAAATAAGTTTTTAGTAATACTTCTAATCTTTACTGTAGCTACAACGCTACATGCCCAGAGTGTACAAAAGGTGTCGATAGGTGACAACCAGAACTATGGCATCACCTACACATTGCCTAAGTCGGTAGTCCAGCTTAAGGCCAAGGCTACGATGACTAAAACCGAGGCAGGTGTATTTGCTCCATACGCAGAGAAATATCTCGGCTTGACAGATGTGGCTTTGGTCAACCAGACCCAATGGGAGCTTAATTCTGTCTCGCTTGAACTTGTGGCTATGCCCGACGAGTCGAAGACTTATCATATCCAATTCCCCGAGAAAGGAGCGATGCCACAGTTCTATCTTTCAGAAGATGGCTCTTTGCTCAGTGTCAATCGTGAACCAGAACTCGAAGATTTGGTTGTCGATTCTCCATTGCCAGAAACAAACCCAAAACTCTCGCTCAAGGCAACTGATGTGTTGAGCGAAGAGATTCTCAAGGCCGGAAGCAAGGCAAAGCAAGCCGAACTTACTGCTCGCGAGATATTCAGCATTCGCGAGAGCAAGCGTAACCTCTTGAAGGGTGATGTCGATAATATGCCTGCCGATGGCGCTTCGTTCCAGATCATGATTGATAATCTGAATGCTCAGGAAGAAGCACTGCTTTCGTTGTTCAAAGGCGTGAGCACAGTCAGCGAGGTAGAGCGCACATTCGATTATGTCCCGACCGATAATGTCGATAATGAGGTGCTGTTCCGCTTTTCAAGCTTCGAGGGTTTTGTAGCTGCCGACGACTTGCTTGGCGAGCCATATTATGTGTCTGTGACCATCGTTGACGACAATCGCATGAGTGAACCTGTCGCTGTCGAGGGCAAGAAAAAGAACGCCAACAATGGCATTGCCTATACCATTCCCGGCAAGGCCTCTGTCACAGTGCGATACAATGGTGAGACCATTATCGAAACCACAGCTCAAATGGGACAGTTCGGTCATGTCGAACAGCTCCCTTCTGCTCAGTTCAGTGACAAGAAGAAAATGGCTTCAGCCTCATTCAACCCATTAACAGGATCAATCAGATTATATGAGCAATAAAACTTGGACACCGTTAATCATCGCATGTGCCGGTGCTTTCTTTATCTATTTAGGAATGCGTGTGCAGGCTCTCCGTCAGCCAGAATCGTCATTGTCGTATGTGCCATCGTCCGATCAATTCCACTCTTCCGAGGGTGGTCTCTCGTCGCGCGATGCTTCGAGCAAGCTTGTCTATCTGTTCGACTTGTTGCGCGACCGCTATGTCGATACGCTCAATCTCAAGCAGCTTGTCGAAGACGCCATTCCTACTATCATCGAGGAACTTGACCCTCATTCAGTATATATTTCAGAAAAGGAACTCGATGAGGTCAACGAACAGCTCGACGGCTCGTTCTCGGGAATTGGTGTGCAGTTCAATATTCAGAACGACACCGTGATGGTGATTCAGGTCATTGCTGGTGGACCTGCCGAGAAGGTGGGAATGATGGCTGGCGACCGTATTGTCGAAGTCAACGACTCTGTGTTCTGTGGCCCTGAAATCAGCAATACTAAAGTGCAGAAGACTCTCAAGGGTGAGAAGGGTACAATAGTGAAATTAGGTGTGCGTCGCTCAACGTCTGATGAGATTCTGCATTATGACATCGTGCGAGGCGACATTCCTGTCAACAGCGTGACTGCCGAATATCTGATTGATGGCAACATCGGTTATATCCTCGTCGATAATTTCGGACGAAACACCTATAATGAGTTCTTCACTGCTCTCCTCAATCTCAAGGTGCGAGGAGCGAAAGGCTATATCGTCGATCTGCGCAACAACGGTGGCGGCTTCATGGAAGTGTGCTGCCAGATGGTCAATGAGTTCCTTGGTGAAGGCGATATGATAGTCTATACCGAAGGCAAACTCATGGATAAGCGACGCAGTGAGATAAAGGCCGATGGCAGAGGTAATTTCCAGGACGTGCCAGTCGTTGTGATGATCAACGAGTGGTCCGCTTCGGCAAGCGAAATCTTCTCAGGTGCCATCCAGGATAACGACCGTGGTACCATTGTTGGACGTCGTTCGTTTGGCAAGGGTCTTGTTCAGCAACAGTTCGACCTTAACGATGGGTCGGCACTCCGCCTCACCATCGCACGCTACCACACGCCTTCGGGTCGCTGCATCCAGAAGCCATATGACATGGGCAAGGGCGAAGACTATATGATGGACATCATCAACCGTTACGACCATGGTGAGTTCTATTCTCAGGACAGCATCCATCTTGCCGACTCGCTCAAATTCTACACCAAGGGCGGTAGAGTTGTATATGAGGGCGGAGGAATCATGCCCGACATCTTCATTCCACAGGATACGTCGTACATCTCTCCTTATTACAATCAGTGCGTCAATCTTGGGCTCTGCTATAGCTTCGCTTTCAAATACAACGATCAGAATCGCGAGAAACTATCATCGTTCAGCGATTTCGATACTATGGAGTCTTATCTCAAGTCTCAGGAGCTCATGGACAAGTTCGTGCAGTTTGCTTCCGGCAAGGCTAAGCCAAGTGCCAATGACCTGAAAACTTCGCGTCAGGCTCTCGAAAGGCTCATCATTGCATATATTATGCGTCAGAGCCAGAATGAGAATTATTTCTATCGTGAATTCAATTCCATCGATAATACTTATCTCAAGGCTATCGAACTGCTCCGCAAGCAATTATCGATGAATAATGATCAGGTAACGATTGGTAAATAAAGGTTGAGAACAGATATTTAATTACTTAAAATTTAATCTAATGACAGAAAAGCAGGAACTGTTAGACCGTCGCTATTTGCGCATGGCTACTATCTGGGCAGAAAACTCATATTGCAAGCGTCGTCAGGTGGGTTGTCTTTTGGTCAAGGACAAGATGATCATCAGCGATGGCTACAATGGTACGCCTACAGGGTTTGAGAACGATTGCGAGACTCCCGAGAACACGTCAAAACCTTATGTGCTTCATGCTGAGGCAAATGCTATTTCCAAAGTCGCTATGTCGAACAATAGCAGTGCTGGTGCCACGTTGTATATCACCGATTCTCCTTGTATTGAATGTGCCAAGCTTATTATTCAGTCGGGCATCAAGCGCGTGGTTTATGGACGTGCCTATCGCCTCACTGATGGCATCGACCTGCTGAAACGAGCTGGGGTCGATGTCGAGTATAAACCTATCAAAGAGCTTGAATAACAGGGAGTATTTGCTATGGAAAAGATATATGCAGCATTATTGTGTGTAGTCTCTCTCTTATCTTGTTCTGCTCAACGTCAAGAGGAGAAAGACAATAACCAGCGTCTATGGTACGACCGCCCTGCACAGCATTGGCTTGAGGCTCTGCCTTTGGGTAACTCTCGCATGGGTGCTATGGTCTATGGCGGCATCACCGAGGAAGAGATACAGCTCAACGAAGAGACTTTCTGGAGCGGTGGACCTCACAACAACAACAGCACATCGTCGCTTAAGTATCTCGACGAGGTGCGACGTCTCATCTTCGCTGGCAAGGAGGTCGAGGCTGAGCAGATTGTCAACCGTGAGTTCTTCCCTGGACCTCACGGAATGAAGTACCTTACTTTGGGAAGCCTGAAGATCATCAGCGATAGTATCGGACAGCCTCTCAATTTCATGCGCGACCTCAACTTGAAGGACGCAACTGCCGAAGTATCATTCGATATCGAGGGTGTGACTTATTCGCGCAAGGCGTTTGCTTCGATGGCCGATGGCGTTGTCGTGGTGCAGCTGAAGGCAAGCAAGAAAGGTGCCCTCAGTTTCCTGCTCGACCATCAGGTCAATTACGAGAATACTGTCACAGCCGATGGCAAGTCGCTTCTTGCAGTCATCAAGGGTGTTGGGCACGAAGGTATTTCTTCTGTGCTGACAGCCCAATGCCGCACCGATGTCGATTGCGACGGAACGGTTAGTGTTGAGCAGATTGATGAGCGTCAGGCTTTGCGAATCGAAGGTGCTACCACTGTTACCCTTCTCATCTCTGCCGCTACCAACTTCGTGAACTACCACGATGTTACGGGTGATGCTGCCGCCAAGAACGAGCGTTATCTCTCGGCTGCCCATGTTTTCAGCTTCGATGAGTTGCTGAACCGTCATATAGCTAAATATCAGACATTATACAATCGCGTGGAATTGAGCCTCGGCGACAAGACTCCAAACTACGATCTCAATACCTACGACCGTCTGGAGGGCTTTAACACCACTCTCGCTTCACAGCCCGACCTTGGCATGGTGGAACTGATGTTCAACTATGGCCGCTATCTTCTTATCTCTGCATCACAGGGAAAAGACGGTCAGCCTGCCAACCTGCAAGGTGTCTGGAACGACAAGGCCGATGCTCCATGGGACAGCAAATACACTATTAATATCAATGCCGAGATGAACTATTGGCCAGCCGAGGTATGCAATATTGCCGAAACAGCCGAGCCATTGTTCTCAATGATCAGGGATCTCAGCCAGACGGGTGCTGTTACTGCACGCCAGATGTATGGCTGCCGTGGCTGGATGGCTCATCACAACACCGACCTCTGGCGCATTGCCGGACCAGTCGATGCTGCTGCATGGGGAATGTTCCCTAACGGTGGAGCATGGCTCACGACTCATCTCTGGGAGCACTATCAGTTCTCGGGCGACAAGGACTTCCTCCGCGAATACTATCCTATTCTAAAGGGTGCTGCCGACTTCTATCTCGACTATATGCAGGTCAATCCTGTCAATGGCTATCTCGTCGTTGTCCCTTCTGTCAGTCCTGAGCATGGAGGCAAAGGTAAACTGTCGAATCTCTGTGCAGGTTGTACGATGGACAATCAGATTGCTTTCGATGCCCTTAACCAGACTTTGCAGGCTGCTCGCCTTCTCGATGTCGATCAGACTTATCAGGACTCTCTGTCTGCTGCCATAGCCCAGCTGCCTCCTATGAAGGTCGGACAGTATGGACAGCTTCAGGAGTGGATCGATGATCTCGATGACCCAACCGACGAACATCGTCATATCTCTCATCTCTATGGACTCTATCCTTCGGCTCAGATCAGTCCAACGCGCACACCTGAACTCTTTGAGGCAGCCCGCACTACGCTCAATCAGAGAGGCGATCAGGCCACTGGCTGGAGTCTTGGATGGAAGACCAATTTCTGGGCTCGTATGCTCGATGGCAATCATGCTTTCACCATCATCAGCAATATGCTGCGTCTGCTACCTCGCGAAAGCTGGGGACCTATCCCCGGATATGAGGATGGACGCACTTACCCCAATCTCTTCGATGCTCATCCACCTTTCCAGATTGATGGCAACTTCGGAGTGACAGCAGGTATTGCCGAGATGCTCTTGCAGAGTCACGATGGTGCTGTCCATCTGCTTCCTGCCCTTCCCGACGCATGGAGCAAAGGACATGTATCTGGCTTGCGTGCCCGTGGTGGTTTCGTTGTTTCGATCGACTGGAACGACGGCAAGCTCACTTCTGTCCAAATCAAGTCAACCATAGGCGGCAAGCTCGTGGTTCGTACTGAAGATGGAGAGCAGGAGTTCGAAACAAAGCCAGGGGAGGTAGTCTCTCTGTAGGAGTTATCTTCAATTAACTCCTAATATGCGAACAACATTTACAACAAAACAACATAATCATGAAAAAAACAATTCTTACTTCGGTTTTGGCTACTTCTGCACTTTTTGCAGTAGCTCAGACCTATCCTTATCAGGATCCGTCGCTTTCTCCTCATGAGAGAGCAGTTGACATCGTGTCGCGCATGACCCTCGAAGAAAAGGCAAAGGTCATGATGGATGTGTCGGAGGCAATTCCTCATCTCGGCATCAAGACATTCAACTGGTGGAGCGAGGCGCTTCATGGCATTGCCAACATGGGCAATGTGACTGTCTATCCTGAGCCTATCGGTATGGCTGCCAGTTTCAACGACGAACTCCTTTACAAGGTATTCTCGCAGGTCAGCGACGAAGGTCGTGCGGCTTATAATGTGTGGATAGGAGAGGGTAAGGAAGACTTGCGCTTCCACAGCCTTTCTGTGTGGACTCCTAATATCAATATCTTCCGCGATCCTCGTTGGGGACGTGGTCAGGAGACTTATGGAGAAGATCCATACCTCACATCTCGCCTTGGTGTTCAGGTCATCAAGGGTCTTCAGGGTCCAAGCGACACAAAGTATCGCAAGCTCTATGCCTGTGCAAAGCATTATGCCATCCATAGCGGACCAGAGTCGTCTCGCCACACCGACAATATCAACGACGTGTCGCCACGCGACCTCTGGGAGACTTATATGCCAGCATTCAAGGATGCCGTTCAGAAGGGAGACGTGCGCGAGGTGATGTGCGCTTACCAGCGTTGGGACGATGAGCCTTGCTGCGGCAGCACCCGTCTGCTCCAGAAGATATTGCGCGACGATTGGGGGTTCAAGTATATGGTTGTTTCCGACTGTGGTGCAGTATCTGATTTCTGGCAGAATCACAAGACTTCGTCCGATGCCGTTCATGCAGCTGCTAAGGGTACTCTCGCAGGTACTGATGTCGAGTGCGGCTTCAACTATGTCTATCGCAGTATTCCTGAGGCTGTCAAGGCTGGACTCATCGATGAGGAGGATGTCAACAAGTCGGTGATCCGTCTGATGGAAGGCCGCTTCGAACTTGGCGAGATGGACGATCCAAGTCTCAACGAGTGGTCAAAGCTCGGTCCTGAGATTCTCAACAGCAAGCAGAACCGCCAGACTGCTCTCGATATGGCTCGTCAGACCATGACTCTGCTTCAGAACCGCAACGATGTCCTGCCTCTCTCTAAGTCAAAGAAAGTGGCAGTCATCGGCCCTAACTACAACGACGAGGTGCTGATGTGGGGTAACTACAATGGTACGCCAAATCAGACATCGTCATTGCTCGAAGGTGTTCAGGCAAAGTTAGGCAAGGGCAAGGTGGTGTCTTTCCAGGGCTGCCATCTCGTGAGCGACAAGGTGCTCACTTCCTATTACGACCAGTGCAGCATCGATGGCAAGAAAGGCTTCCGAGGCACTTTCTGGAACAATATGAAGTGGGAAGGCAAACCAGTGGCAACACGCCAGCACACATATCCAATCAACGAGACAACCTTCGGCCAGCATCAGTTTGCTCCTGGTGTCAATCTCACCGAGTTCTCGGCTGTCTATGAGACAGTGTTCCGTCCTCAGCAGACAGGTAAGGTGCTCCTCAATGTCGAGTCGGTCAGCGACTTCGAAGTCTTGGTCGATGGCAAGTCGATGGTTCACCAGCACACTTGGCGCACTACCGACACCCGCAGTTTCTTCGATGCCGAGAAAGGCAAGGAGTACAAGATCGAGATCCGTTTCTCGCATGTACCTACATGGAATGCCAATATCAAGGTAAATATTGGTGTTGAGAATGATGTCGATTACGACCAGCTCATTGCCAAGCTCAACGGCATTGAGACCGTGATCTTTGCAGGCGGTATTTCGGCAAGTCTCGAAGGCGAGGAGATGCCAGTCAATATTCCAGGCTTCATGGGCGGCGACCGCACCGATATCGAGCTCCCTGCCGTGCAGCGTGCTTTCCTCCAGAAACTCCACGAGGCAGGCAAGAAGGTGGTCTTCGTCAATTTCTCTGGTTCTGCTATGGGTCTCGTGCCTGAGACAAAGTCGTGCGATGCCATTCTTCAGGCATGGTATCCAGGCGAGGAAGGTGGACGTGCCATTGCCGATGTACTCTTCGGTGACTACAATCCATCGGGTAAGCTCCCTGTCACATTCTACAAGAACGTGTCGCAGCTTCCTGACTTCAAGGACTATTCAATGCAGGGTCGCACCTATCGCTATATGACCGAAGATCCTCTCTATTGCTTCGGATATGGTCTCAGCTACACTACGTTCAACATTGGTCAGGCATCGGTCAGCAAGACCGTCCTCTCGGCTACGAATGCTTCCGACAATATCACTCTCACCATCCCTGTGTCTAACACTGGCAAGCGCGATGGCACCGAGGTGGTTCAGGTTTATGTGCGCCGTCCAGAGGATCTTGCAGGTCCACGCAAGAGCCTCCGTGGCTATGCTCGTGTCGAGGTCAAGGCAGGAGCAACAGAGAATGCTGTCATCACGCTCAACCCAGAGTCGTTTGAGTGCTTCGACGAACAGAGCAACACCATGCACCCTATCCCTGGCAAGTATGAGATCTATTATGGCAACTCGTCTGACGACCATAGTCTCAAGTGCATCGATGTAACTCTGAATCCTTAAGATCGATAATAATAAACAAAAAAGGTAAAATAATGAAAAATGTAACAACAACGGCTGCGATGGCTGCGCTTTTGCCAGTCATAGCAGTAGCACAGGAGATGCCAAAGTATCTCAATCCGGCACTCTCGGTTGAGGAGCGTGTGGAAGATGCTTTGAGCCGTATGACTCTCGAAGAGAAATGCCGTCTGACCTATGCTCAGTCAAAATTCTCAAGCCCAGGCGTTGCTCGCCTCGGTATTCCTGAACTGTGGACAAGCGACGGCCCTCACGGTGTGCGCATGGAGATCAACTGGAACGACTGGGCTCATTCCAATTGGACCAACGACTATTGCACGGCTTTTCCGGCACTCACCTGCCTTGCTGCTACATGGAACCCGGAGATGTCGTATATCTATGGCAAGAACGTAGGAGAGGAGGCTCGCTATCGAAAGAAGAGCGTCCTGCTCGGTCCTGGTGTCAATCTCTATCGCACGCCTCTCAATGGCCGCAACTTCGAGTATATGGGCGAAGATCCTTATCTCGCCAGCATCATGGTTGTGCCATATATCACAGGCTTGCAGAGCAATGGCGTGGCTTGCTGCGTCAAGCACTATGTGCTCAACGACCAGGAGGAGTTCCGTGGTCATGTCGATGTCAAGGTTTCCGACCGTGCTCTCTATGAGCTCTATCTCCGTCCTTTCGAGGCAGCAGTCAAGGAGGGCAACGCATGGAGTCTCATGGGCAGCTACAACCAGTATAAGGATCAGCACGTATCGCACAACGAGCGTCTCCTGAACGAGATACTCAAGGGCGAGTGGGGCTTCGATGGTGCAGTCATCACCGACTGGGGCGCATGTCACGACACCGACGAGGCTATCAAGTTCGGTCTCGACCTTGAGATGGGCAGCTACACCAATGGTCTCACCTCCGAGGCTACTGGCTTCAGCTATGATGACTATTACCTCGGAACGGCTTATCTTGAGAAGGCTCGCAAGGGTGAGGTGCCAATGGAGATAGTCAACGACAAGGCTCGCCGTATGCTGCGACTCATCTTCCGTACAGAGCTCAATCCCGCTCGTCCATTAGGCAGCATGAACACACAGGCTCATCTCGATGCCTGCCGTCAGATTGCCCAGGAGGGTATAGTATTGCTCAAGAACGACGCATCTCTTCTTCCTCTCAATGAGGCTGACCTCAAGGGCAAGACTATCCTTGTAGTGGGCGACAATGCTACTCGCAAGCTCACCGAGGGAGGCGGATCGTCGGAACTCAAGGCTAAGGATGAGGTGTCGCCATTGCGTGCCCTTCAGGAGCGTTACGGTAAGATTGCCAAGGTCGAATATGCTCAGGGCTACAAGTGCGGTCCTTCGATGTATGGACGTACTATCGAGATGCCCGAGGCAGAGCAGGCTCAGCTTCGCAAAGAGGCTATTGAGAAGGCTCAGAAAGCCGATCTCGTCATCTATGTCGGTGGTTTGAACAAGAACCATTTCGAGGATTGCGAGGGAGGAGACCGTCGTCACTACGAACTCGACTTCTTCCAGAACGAGCTCATCAGCGGTCTGGCTGCTGCCAACCAGAATCTTGTGACAGTGATCGTGAGTGGCAATGCCTATGCAATGCCTTGGCTCAGCGAGGTGAAGACTCTCGTGCAGGCGTGGTACAACGGCTCGCAGTCGGGCTATGCTCTCACCGATATTCTCTCGGGCGATGTATGCCCATCGGGTAAGCTTCCATTCACCATGGCAGCTGCACTCGAAGATTATCCTGCCCACAAGCTCGGTCGTGTGGCTTATCCTGGCCTTTCTCCCGATTCATTGCCAGCAGTATTCCAGTATGGCAAGGGTAATCCTCTCTCTGCCGACTTGCTCAAGAAGGGCTTCTTCGAGAAGCAGACCAAGGAGATTGCCAAGAACACTGCCATCAATGGCGACACTCGCAACACATCGCTCAACCCAATGACTCATATTGGACATGGCGACGAGGCTGTCGTTTATGCCGAAGACATCCTTCTCGGCTATCGCTGGTTCGACACCAAGGGAGGCAACGGAACTTACGCCAATCCTAAGAGCCGTGTGCTTTTCCCATTCGGCTATGGCTTGAGCTACACCACATTCGAGTATGGCAAGCCTCAGATCGACGGCAACAAGGTCACTGTGACTGTCAAGAACACAGGCAAGGTAGCAGGCAAGGAGATTGTGCAGTGGTATGTAGGCGACGACAAGGCAAGTGTGATCCGTCCGAAGAAGGAACTCAAGCACTTCGAGAAGATAGCTCTTGCTCCAGGCGAGGAGAAGACCGTGACTTACACTATCGAAGATAAGGACCTCCAGTACTTCGACGAGACTCAGCACGCATGGGTAAGTGAAGCCGGCTCATTCACCATCTCTGTAGCATCAAGTTCGGTTGATGTCAAGGGTTCGGTAAAGTATATAAAAAAATAATGGTATTTCATTCATACTCATAAAGAAAAGGCAGTGTTTTCGACGCTGCCTTTTTT
>JAEDEY010000131.1 GCA_016293065.1 Bacteroidales bacterium | reverse complement strand
CCTAACTCTGAAGGATGGGACTTCGACCTGCTCCAGCCAAAGATGAAGCAGCTGAAGGTCGATCTCTACGACGAGCATTTCTATCGCAACGAGGCTTGGTTCACCGATTCTATCAACCGTCATCGCTATGACAACTACGACCGCAAGGGTCCAAAAGTATTTGCTGGCGAATATGCTTGCCACGGAAAGGGCAAGAAGTGGAACCACTTCAACGCTTCGCTCCTTGAGGCTGCATTCATGACAGGATACGAGCGTAATGCCGACATCGTACACATGGCTACTTATGCTCCTCTCTTCGCTCACGTCAAGGGTTGGCAGTGGCGTCCAGACATGATCTGGTTCGACAACCTCAACTCGTTCCGCACATGCTCTTACTGGGTACAGTATCTCTATTCTCACTACAAGGGCACCAATGTGCTGCCTCTCACCATGAACAAGAAGGTGGTAGCGGGCGATGCCGACCAGAATGGTCTTTCGGCTTCAGCTGTGCTCAACAAGCCAACAGGCGAGATTTATGTCAAGATTGTGAACATCGGCGACAAGGCTCAGTCTGTGAAGCTTAACCTCAAGGGCATCAAGAACCTCACTTCGGGCAAGGTCATCACTCTCTCAAGCAGCGACCCTATTGCCGAGAACTCTATCAGCGAACCAGACAAGATCCGTCCAGTAGAAAAGGAAATCACCGTCAGTGGCTCAGTGCTCGAGACTGAAGTTCCTGCTTCGACTTTCGCTGTCTATGTCTTGAAATAAGCTTCTTGCTTAGCATATAAAATAAACAATCCCCCAAGAGTTTCGCGCTCTTGGGGGATTATTTATTTATTAGAGTTTTATATTTATGACAATGTCAAGGAAAAACGGGTCATCAGATATTTGGAGTCTCCCACTTCTTTGTTTCTGTCGCGTTGATGGTCACGACCTGACCACCGACTGTGATGGCAAATTCGCCTTCTTCGAGAATCCACTTGCCGTCGGCACCTACGAATGCGAGGTCGCTGGCTGGAATAGTGAAGGTGACGGTCTTTGTCTCTCCTGGCTGAAGTTCAATCTTCTGGAATGCACGGAGGCGACGGCTGTCAGGAACGATCGAAGCAACAAGGTCGCTGCTGTAGAGGAGCACGCTCTCCTTGCCTGCCATTGAGCCAGTGTTGGTCACATCGACAGTGAAAGTGAGGTTGTCGGCAGCCTTGAACTCTGTTGCCTGTGCCTTGAGGTTGCTGTAGGCATAGGTAGTGTAGCTCAAGCCGAAGCCGAATGGCCACTGCTGTGTCACCTTGGCATCATAGTCGTAAGCTCCTGCCATTGTGCCCACCTGCTCGCTCACCTTATAGTCGTAGGTAATGAGAGAGTTGATCTCCTTTGGATAGGTATAAGGCATCTTGGCACTGAAGTTGACGTCACCTGCAAGGAGGTTGGCAAGAGCATCGCCTCCATAGTTGCCAGGGAGGAGGATATCGACCACAGCCTTTGCCAATGGCTCAATGTCGGCAATGAGACGAGGACGACCGCCATTGATGATCAGGACGATAGGCTTGCCTGTCTTGGCGAGAGCCTTGACGAGGTCGCGCTGGTTCTGCGAAAGAGTCAGGTCGGTCAAGTTGCCCGGAGTCTCGCAATATGAGTTCTCACCGATACAAGCGAGGATGATGTCGGCACGGCTGGCAGCAGCAACAGCCTTTGCAATCTGTGGCTCGTTCTCCATCCACCAACTGCCTTTCTCATTATAAGTCACGCCCTGTTCGAGGATGACGTTCTGCTGACCGAACTTATTGCACATTGCCTCATATATTGTGTTGTAAGGCTCGACAAACTTCTCATCGTTGGTACCCTGCCAAGTGTATGACCAGCCGCCATTGAGGCAACGGATCTGGTTGGCGTTAGGACCAGTGACGAGGATACGCTTGCCCTTAGCGATAGGCAGAATACCTTCGTTCTTGAGCAATACCTCTCCCTCCTCGGCTGCATGGAGAGCCTTCTCGGCAAATGCGGCAGAAGCGAACTCTGGATAGTCGGCAGCAGGAGTATCAGGATTGTCGAACAGACCGAGACGGTACTTCAGACGGAGGATTCGGCTCACGGCATCGTCGATACGCGACATTGGCACCTTGCCTTCCTCAACCAGTTCCTTAAGCAACACGCAGAAGTCCACGCTGTATGGATCCATGCTCATATCGATACCTGCATTGATGGCAATGCGGATAGCGTCTTTCTTGTCCTTTGCCACCTTCTCGCGCTGGAAAAGGTTGTTGATATCTGCCCAGTCGGTCACGATCATGCCATCCCAGTTGAGGTCTTCCTTGAGCCACTTGGTGAGGTATTCGGCACTGGCATGAACAGGCACTCCATTGATTGATGCAGAGTTGACCATGATGGTCATCGCACCTGCCTTGATAGCGTTCTTGAATGGCTCGAAATACTTCTCTCGGAGCATCGATGGAGAGACATAGGCAGGTGTACGGTCCTTGCCCGACCAAGGTGCGCCATAGCAGAAATAGTGCTTGACAGAAGTAGCCACGTGCTTTGGTCCGATGTGGTTGTTGTCTGGTCCCTGATAGCCGCGCACAGCTGCTTCTACCATGCGAGATGTCACGATTGGGTCTTCGCCATAGCTCTCCCAAATACGCGACCAGCGAGGGTCACGTCCGAGGTCGATGGTTGGATTATAGACCCAAGGGCAATCAGCCGCACGGCTTTCGTATGCGCAGATCTCTGATGATTCGTATGCAAGATCGGTATTGAACGATGCAGCCACGTTGATGGCCTGTGGGAAGATAGTACCTCCAGCAACGTAGGTCGTACCATGATTGTTGTCGAGTCCATAGATACAAGGAATGCCGATATACTTCATCGAGAGCTCCTGAATCTTTGGGATTATGGTCTGCCAATGCTCAACGGTCAGCGCATGACCTGGAGCATTGAGTATCGAGCCAACCTTCCACTTCGAAATCAAGGTGTCGAGTGCTTCTTCGTTGAGAGTCCACTCGCGCACTGTGTTGTTGTCGTAGATATCGAGACCGAAACCGCCGAGTCTGGCATCTACCTCGGCATCGCTGAGCTTCATGAACTCGTCGATCTGCTCCTGAGGTGTATTGCCAAACTGCTGCAATACCTGCAAGAGCTTTGTGCGGTCGATTTTGTAATCACCCTTCACCTTTACCGAACCGATAAGGTCAAGGTTGAGTTCCAGCATCTGTCCGATCTTCTCGTCGAGAGTCATCTTCTTGATCCAAGCCTGTACGTTCTTCTCAATCTCAGGATCGCTTGGTATGGCAGGTTCAACCTTAGGCTGAGTTGCCTGCTGGCATCCTGTGAGTGCCATCAACATTGTTGTGGCTGCAATAATCAGTTTTTTCATGTAATTTGGGATTTTATGTGTATTTATTTTGCCACTCCAGATAATACTCTGGAGTTTCGAGCATCAGTTCTTCGTTCTGGTCAATAAACAACTGTGTTGTGGTACCTGTGGCACATAGCTTATTGTCCGACTCTCGGCGCACTTCATATTCGAAGTCGAGGCGAGCACCGAGCTTTTTGACATAACGTGTGTGAATCACTGCCACATCGTTGAGCTGCAGAGGAGCATAATACTTGATGTGCAGATCGACCACTGGTGCGAGAATGCCACTACGCACTATATCCTCGTAGCCGATGCCGACGAAATGGCGGCCAAAGGACTCGCGTCCGTCCTCAAGATACGACACATACGACCCATGCCATACACGACGCATTGAGTCTATCTCGTTGAACTTGACGCGCACCTTGCAGATGTCTTCGAGAATCTTGCCTTCCATCATTTGAATACCGAATCGTTGACTGGGGCATTGAGATTGAAGTTAGAGAAGTCATACTGTGTATAGTTCTTGCCCTTCTCGTTCATACGCAGGCTTCTGAGTTCTCCTGCTTTCTGGTCGATGGTCACGACAAACGATGTGAACATCTGGCGACGCTTTGCCTTTGGGTCAGAGATAATAGGTGTGACAGTCATCACCATCAGGTTGCCTTTCTTCTCCATATCGATGTCGGCAATCTCCGAGAGGTCGATATCCGACTCCTGCCCTGCGCTGAAGTTCTTGATGATGGTAGTGAGAGCCTGTAGCTGTTCGTTGCCTCCACCTTTGGCGGTGTTGCGCACGCCATCCTTGACGATGGTGAAAGTCTCGCCATCCATGAGCATCATATCCTTGCCACCATTGAATGTCATCGACATCTTGTTTGGCTTCTTGAAATAGAAATTTCCCTTGCTCACAATGTCCTTTGCCACCATCGAATTGTGCTTTGTCTGGGTCACGTCGGCAGTGAGTGTTGTCATGTTCTTGAAACGCTCCATAGCCTTCTGCATCATCTCGGCATCCTGTGCGTGGAGCGAGCAGATTCCGACCACCAAAACCAATAATGTAATCAATAGCTTTTTCATCGTCAATAAATCAATAATCAGTAATCAATAATCAGTAATCAATAATCAGTAATCAATAA